>CBFDAD010000115.1:0-5895 GCA_965602705.1 uncultured bacterium | reverse complement strand
GCAACCAAGCGCAAGGCAGCGGGCCGGCTGCACCTGCCCTATCGTCGGCGCGTTTTGAGAGAGTGAGCCGACCGTGTGAGTGATTTTATACCTGTTTGGTCTAATTCGTGTAGTCTAGTCGTTGGCGACTTTCAGAGGATGAGGGAGATCCGCCGACCGACGTCCAGGGCCCTGGACGGGGGCGGCGATCCGGGCCACTCTCAGAGGGAAGACTTGCCATAAATGGGAGAACGTGCTACAATAGCTTTGGAGCACGGGGAAATCTAACGCTCCTGTTAGAAAAAACGGGGTCATGCCAGGGGCGTGGCCCCTTTGCGTATCGGAACATTAAAAGCTGAAAAACAAACGCCGGTCAGTTGGGTACTGACCGGCGTGACGGCGCAAAGGTTGCTGCTAAACCTCCCTTTGCCATATCATTGTACCACCAAACGAAAAACTGGTCAAGGGAGCCCACAGTACGCCAACCGGCGCTGTGGGCTTTTTGCATTTTATTGGAGGTGTTAGTTATGAAAGCGAGACGACGACCGCAAGGTATCCGGTTTTCGCAATCGGAACACGAGAAATTAATCCGCCTGGCTGAAGCGACGACCGGTGGCAACCAATCCCGAGTGGTGCGCGCCCTGGTGATCTGGGCGACACCCGAGACGGTCAAGCGGGCGCTGGCCGAAACCAGGCAAGCGGAGGGGAAGCGATGACTACAAAGAGAATGCCGGCGCGCCTCGGGCGGGGCACGCCGGCGGGTGACAACTCAACAACAAGTGGGGGTAAAGGCGCTAGTGCTGTTGTCTGGCCCCATTCTATCACAAGAGGGCCGATGTTGCAAACTTTCCGCCCTGTGCAGACCCTCTCCCAGCTCCTGGCCCTTGCGCGCTGGCGGGCGATCCTGGCGGCTAACCAAAGGGACTTTGCGCGGGCGGCTGAACACTTGACGCTATTCTACCGCTTACGGCGGCTGGCTCTTCACCTGGAGGTGACCCGATGACGACCCGAACGAAAACGAAACCTTCACTCTTGCGACATCTCCACAGAGGCGGCGCTTACGGCTGTTGGTTTACTATCCCTGGTGAGAAACATCATTGGTTTAAGGCTGGCGAGCCAACACCCGTCCCCACCGGCGCGGTGAGCGTGTATTTTTGCGTCCATCCTATGAGCAGGCGCAAACGCTCCAACAAAACAGTGGCGGCCATTAACTGCCTTTACGGTGATTTTGACGCCAAAGACTACGAGGACAGTAAACCCGCGATCCTGGCGCACCTCGATACCCTACCATTGTCCCCTTCAGTGATCATCGACAGCGGCGGTGGCTATCACTGCTACTGGTTGTTAGACGAGCCATTTATGCTGACTACCGACGACGACCGGGACCAGGCAGCAAAATTACAACGGGCCTGGGTGACCTTTGTGGGCAGTGATCAGGGCACTTTAGACCTGGCGCGGGTGTTGCGAGTGCCTGGCACGGTAAACTATAAAACTGAGTACAAGCCAGACTATCCTACGGTAACGGTGATCAAGGACGATCCAGGGCTGACATACTCTCTCACAGAGCTAAAGGCGCTGTTACCTCCGCTAGAGCCGACACCCACACCCAAGCGACGCACGACGCCGGCCGGCGAAATAGACGTGCTGCGCAAAGAGCGTTACTGGCAACAAGCGCTGGAGAGCGCCGCCGAGATGATACGCCAGTCCGGGGGGGGAGGAGAAAAGAAACACCCCGTCCTACTCAAAGCCTCCAAGTTGCTGGGTGGCTATGTGGCCGGCGGACTGGGGAACGAGCCGGATGCTATCCGGTTGCTGGAAGCTGAAATCAGGCGCAAGCCTGACGTAAAAGACCTGGAGGCCGCAGACCAGACGATCCAGGACGGTTTGGCCTACGGTGCTGCCAATCCTATCACCTACGCCGACAAGGAACAAGAGCGGCGAGACTGGCTAGCGGGCCAAAGCGGGCGAACGCCTCGAGCGGTGACAGAGCAACAGGCAACCTCGAGGACGATCTCGGACGACAATGGTCAAGAGCCAGATCCGGACACCAAGAGGCTACCTCACAAGCTGGGCTCAAAATTGCCCAGAGAGTTGGCTGAATTAGTCAGCTCCATAGCACCAGAGCCGCCAGACCCGGCGCTTGTGGCCGACATAGACATGGCACTGCAAAAACGTACAGAGGACGACAAACGCATATGGCCGGCATTTTTACGGCGGCGGCTGGCCGGTGACTTGATGCTGGCGTGGCTGGCCCAACATGGTGGGTTTGTCCAGAGCGAAACAGAGCAACTATTTTATTTCTACAAAACGGGACGCAAGCTTTTTTCTCTCACTACTGCCAAGTGGGCGGCGTGGCTACACTCGTTAACCGGCGTAAACCCGGCAAGTACAGAGTTTGCACACCTTATGGCCGATTGCAAGGGCGCGGCGATCTTTGCGCCCAAACGGAAGGTAGTTCGTCTTGCGGCTTGGGATGACGCCGACCAGGTGTTGAGAGTAAGCCGTTTCGATGGGACGGTGTACGCGCTGGACGGCGAAAATATCACAGAAGAACCGAACGGCGAGCGCGTTCTATTTCACGACGGTACGGGATGGGAACCCTACACGCCAAACTTTACTACACCTGGCGCGCTGGAATGGCTGAGCGTTCTGCCCAACTGGGCCGGGGCTGAAGAGATAGCAAAACTTATAGAGTCGGGCGACGACCAGACCGAACTTGTAAAACTGACCCGGTTGACCACTGCCTACTCGCTGGCTTTTAGAACTTGGGCGCTGACAACGTTCTTTACTGAGTTGTGCCCGAGCCGCCCGCACGCCGTCTTCTTAGGCGAAAAGGGAAGCGGGAAAAGCATGGCGCTGCGCACAATGCTGAAGCTAATGTTTGGCGCAAACGCTGAATTATCGGGCATTCCAGACAAACCGGACGGCTTTACATCGGCGGCGGCGGCCTCACACATCCTGGTGTTAGACAACCTGGACCAGTTTACAGGTTGGCTACGTGACAAGCTGGCGCGGCTGGCGACTGGCGCGCGCGATCACTACCGCAAACTGTACACGGGGAACGAAGAGGGACAAATCGACTATCGGTGCTGGGTGGGAATTACAGCGCGAACACCCGACACCTTGCGACGTGACGACCTGGCGGACCGGCTGCTGCTGTTGCCTGTCGAGATACTGAACAACATGACACGACGCAATGAAACCGAGATGATAAACCAGGCGGCGGCACGGCGCGGTGACTTTTGGGGCGACGTTCTGACCCGGCTCAACAAGGCAGTTGCTGCATTACGGCGCGGTGAACTGTCCAGCAAGTCACGGCTCCGAATGGCCGACTGGGAGGTGTTGGGGCGCTTGCTTGCCGATTGCGAGGGTAACGAGCCGCTTTGGGATGATCTGGTCACAGAGATAGCACGTTCACAAAGTGGATTTTTGCTGGAGGGTGATCTACTGGTGGAGGCGCTTGACCTCTGGATGAAAAACAAGCTCAACTACGGGCGCGAAGTGTCAACGCGCGATCTATACCAGGAATGGACAACTTTACTCTTTGGAGAAAAGAAGACACCCAAGGACTGGCCCAAGAGTGTTTTGTCTTTAGGTAAACGGCTGGCCGGCATTCGGCGCGAACTACGCCAGTATTATGCTGTTGAGTGGCGGACGGCAAGCGGGCGGAAACTTCTTTACTCATTCACGCCAGTTAAGGAAAAATAACTTATGCCATAGGTGAAGATGTGAAGATAAAAGACCAGTTCTCAATTCTTTCCTATACTCTACATGCTCTAACTTGGGGACGTCAAATTTTACTAGAAAAGAATCTAGAATCACTGTTTTATCTTCACATCTTCACCTATACCGATTTCAAGAGGTGCTGACAATGCTCAATGCGACACCGCCGGCACCTGCCGGTTGGCAACTCATACGCTACTACCTGGACGGGCGGCCTCCTGAGCCAGACCCTTTGACCTCGGGCCGGGGCCGTTCTCGAGCCTGGTGTCAGCGGATGGCGACGGCCTGGCGGGCGAGCTGCTACAATCAGGGGGAGTTTGAATTGAGCATAGAGCCGGCGGGGGGCTGGGGGGCCCTGGGGGCAGATCCCCTCCAGGGAATCGTCTACGGCCTGGCTGATGGGAGCCTCCCCCCGCAAGCGGCCCTGGCCCAACTAAGAAAGATGTTCGACGAAAGGAGCACACAACATGCCAGTGATCAACCCGGCAGACCTACGTAACCGACCGATCGGCCGTCACTGGCGCTCTTACATCTTCCAGCCGACCATCCTGTGGACCGGCGAGGTGGGCGGCGCGCCCGTCCAGGGGGACCGTGAGCTGGAGGTGACGACCCTCGCAGGTGTACCGGCTGACATCCTGGCCGATATGACCTGCCGTGTGTTCACCGCTGCCGGCGTGGCGCGCGATCCGGGCAAGGTGCGCTTCAAATCGCACACGCCGGGAATGCCCGACGTCCTAGAGGTGGCCGAGAACGCGGTCGAGTGGGCCGCCGGCGACCTGGTGCAAGCGTGGCGGCTGTTTGAAATCTGGCCAAGGATCCCCTACGTAGACGGGGCGGGGACCCAGTTCAAAGACCGCGACATAGCATGGGCCAGTGACGACCAGGCCCAACCGCCCAAGGCCAACGCCGGCCCGGCGGCTATCGTAGACCTGCCCGCCGGGGGGACGGTTGACATTGTATTTCAGGACGAGGGGTCTTTCGATTGCCCAGCGGGCGCGGCCATTGGGACCTGGCTATGGGCGCCCATCGGTGGCGCGCCGGCGGTGGTGGCCGGTGGCTTGAACCAGGTCTCTGTTACCCTACGTTACGACACCGCCGGCTATTATTACGTCCGGTTGACCGTCACCGATGGCAACGGCGAGACGGGGCACGTCTATGTGCCGGTGATCATCGACGACGGGACCCTACACCGTAGGAACGTCTTGGCCATTGACCGGGCCTGGGACGGCAACGGCTGGCGGCTATCACGGCGCATTGTGGGACTGGCAACCACGGCCTATGATAACACGTGGTACGACGGCGCGCCGGCTTTCCTGGTGGCCGATGCCGGCGACGTGGCGAGTGAGGCATTTGCCGACAATCGCGCCAACCTGCGCTGGTCTGGCTGGCTAGTTGAGGATAACACCCAGCGCGATGCCTACGGACGGTCAATCACATTTAAGGCCGTGTCATCGGCGCATATCCTCGCCAACATTCCCGCGTTTCCAACCGGGCTACGTTCGGACGCTGCCCCCGCCGACTGGTACGAGTTTACGCAACTAAATGTGGATAGTGTGGCCTATCTGTTGCTGAACTGGCATTCAACCGTGTGTCAGGTCGGGGATTATCACCCCACCGGCGAATGGGTCACCCGGCTGCGACCTGGCGAGAATTGCAGTGCCGATGATCTATTGGCACAAATCAATTATGTTTTGGCGGCTTGCAAGGGGGACCTACGCTGCGACCGCCAAGGCATTCTGCGCGCGATGCGTCACGAATGGTTTTTGAGTGCTGCCGAGCGTGGCGCGCGGGCAACGGTGATGACGTTGGGCACTCAGGATTTTAGACGGGTGACCTATGGGCCACATTTGCACCAGGCCCGCTTTAGGGAGGCGCGTCTGAGCGGTGTAACCGGGGCCGGCACTCCCTACCTGGCCGGTGCGCCGGGACCCTCCCCCCTCGACGGCGGCAAGCCGACGGAGGCGGGCAACACCTGCCCGCTCAATCAAGCCGAACTGACCCGCTGGGCTGGCCAAGAGCTGGCGGTGAAAAATAGGGGTACGATCATATCCCTGCAGATGTCCGGCGAGTATGACGCCGTAGACCCGGCGCTAGGCGAGTACGTGGCCGGGACCCTGGGCACCTTTGACACCCGGGTCCCCGACGGGCCGTATAGCGTGGTTGGGGTGCGCTTCGCCGACGACCACCTGAAAG
>CBFDAD010000114.1:0-5933 GCA_965602705.1 uncultured bacterium | reverse complement strand
CAACTCCTCCATGGCCGCCACGTAGCCGCTGGCTCCAATCGCGGTGCTGCCGCCGTAGGGGACCAGATAGGGTCGCCGGCCAACGGCCCGCAGTGACTCAACGGCGGCAGACAGCGCTTCGGCCACGGGACGCGAATCGAAACGCACCTCGGCTCCCACCAATTGATCCAGCAGCAGGTTGCCTTCGGGCGTCTCGGCCGGCGGGTCGCCGCGCAACACCAAAACACAGCGCAAGCCCACGCGGGCTGCCGCCGCCGCCGTCTGGCGGCAGTGGTTTGATTGCACCGCACCCCCCGTCACCAGCGTACCGGCTCCTTCAGCCTGGGCCGCCGCTGCCAGAAACTCTAGTTTGCGCGCCTTGTTGCCTCCGGTTGCCAGGCCAGTCTGGTCATCTCGTTTGACCAGCAGACGTGGACCATCCAATCGCTGGCTCAAACGAGGCAGCGCCTCGATGGGTGTCGGCAGGTGAGCGAAGCGTAGTCGAGGTATGGCGTCGGTTAGCATGATTTCATTCTCCTTACTCTAGACTCAGTAGACCCAATTTTGCTCGGCCCGGACCCAGCGCCGCACAGCTTTGCTGGGCAGGTGTTGCCAAATCCCTCTCACCAGCGTTCACCATGGTCGAGCAGGAACTGGAGCACCTCTTCCCGGTCAGCCAGTCCCCCGCGTGCCCCTAGACCGGTGCAGTTGAGCGCCGCCAGCGCGCTGGCGAACAAACCCGCGCGGCGCAAGGACCAACCCTCCAGTAACAAGCCGTAAATCAAACCAGCATGAAAGGCATCGCCCGCGCCAGTCGTGTCTACTGTCTGGACCGGGAATGCCCTTACAAAAACCTGCTCGTCACCGCGGCTCAACCACGCGCCCTCGGCCCCCATCGTCATCACCAGGCTGGACTCCAGCGCGCGTCGTCGAAAAGCAGTAAAGGCAGCTTCAGCATGATCCACTTCTAGCAGCGAGGTCAGGCCCACGGTGTTAGTCATCAACAGATCAATTTGCGGCAGCAAAGTTTTCAAGTCTTTGCGGCTGAAGCCCCGGACAGCCAGATCATCAAAGCTGTCGGGCAAGTCAAAAGCCACCGTCAGGCCGGCTGCACGAGCGATGCGCATCGTCTCTCGCGCCAGGTTGAACGGGACAAAGCCCGACAGAAACAGCACCCGGGCCTGCGACAGGCACAGGCGGTCTTTGTCATCGAGCTGCATCCCCCTCAGCGACGGGTTATGGCACGCAAGCATACGCTCGCCGTCGGGGGGAACCCATACCAGGCAAAAATCAGTGGAGACGCCGGGCACGGATACGACGCGTGTCGTATTCACCCCCCACGCTCGCAAATCATCGCACACCCAGACGCCATCCGCGTCGGCGCCCACGCGCGAGATCAGCCCCACGCGGACACCCAGACGGGCCAGAGCGGCGGACACGTTTGCTTCAACCCCTCCACCCCTCTGCGTCATCTCCACGATGTGCGCGCCGCTGCCAGGTTGGGGCGTATTAGACAGGCGGTAGACTCGGTCTACGGCCACGCCCCCCACACATACCACCTCCAGGTTCACGTATGTCTCCCGTTTTGTTTTATGCGAGGGATTTACCTGCCCGCACTGCCCCCTGCGCGGCCCTGCTCGTGGCATCACCTGGTTTGCCTGCCAGATACGCTGGGCCGATGGCTGCTGGGGAGGGTCGCATCTGGTTAGCCAGCCAGATACTCGTCAAAGAACTCTAACATCACCTGGGGATGCTCGCTCAGGTAAAGGTAACCGCCAGAGCGGTCAGGGCTTGTCACGATATGGAGGGCTTTGGGCTCTTTGGTTTGCTCGTAAAAGCGGCGCACGGTCGATACATCACCCCAGGGGTCACCGTCGCTCTGCACGTACATGATCGCTGTGGGGCTGATCAGATCGGCCACGAGGCCCGGATCGATGATCTCCAGCAATAGGCCGCTGGCGCGATAATATGCCTGTAGCGCGACGTTTAGCGCCACTCTGCCCAGTGATCCCAGCAGACTGGTTGCCAGGCGATTGGCAAACTGATGGGGGCGCAGTGGCTGTACGGCGATGGCCGCCTTGATGTCTCTGGTCGCGGCGCAGGCAAACATCACCGTGTTGGCGCCCATTGAGTACCCCAGCGCACCGATGCGTTTGGTGTCCACGTCTTTCCGGCCCTGCAAATAACTTACTGCCCCCAATAGATCGCCGGCTTCATCGTGACCAAAGGTGACCGTCGGGCTGGAGCCGCTACGACCGTGGTTGCGCAGGTCGAACATCAGCACGCGATAGCCGGCATCGTGCAAAGCGCGGGCCGGTTGGAGCAATTCTACCGGCAGCGCACGAGTGATGCGCGTTAGCAGATCGTTGCTCACGTTGCCCAGCCGCTGCCAGGTCCAGCCATGGACGATGGCCACCGCCGGGCCGGGGCCGCTGGTCGGGGCCCGGATAAACCAGCCCGAGATTGGCACGCCGTCACTGGCTTCAAAGTGGACGTTTTCATAAGGCAGCCTTTCGTCTGCGGGAGTCTTCCAGTGCCTGGCTCGTGGTGGATTGACCATCAGCCGGGCGAAGTAGAGTCCCACCGCCACAGCCACCAACAACGGCATCGCTGCCAGAATTAGCAGCAATACCATGAGATTCGTCAAGCGCTTCTTCATCGCTGCCTCCCCTTATTGAGTCAACTCCTTATCTATTTTACAACAAATACTTTAAGGCACAACCCACCCAACGGCACCGTTCTCAACCCCCAGGCGGTGCCTGGATTGGCGACGTACCACAACGTATATGCACCTTCCCTGTGCGTTTTGACCAGGTTAGCCTCGGGACGAGACTTGACAATCAGGCCCAAATGAGTAAGGTTATGATTACTTTCAACGACCGGCTTCAATGAGACACATCAATGCCAGACAGACTGTATCAACGCATCTATCTCTCTCCACATCTGGACGACGTTGCGCTTTCCTGCGGTGGTCGCATCCACCTGGAACGTCAGGCTGGCTTGTCGGTGTTAGTCGTGACCCTCATGGCCGGTGTTCCCCCTTCTGAGGCCCTGGAGACACCCTTTGTCGCCGGGTTGCACGCCCGCTGGGAGCTTGGAGCGAAACCCAATCCGGTGGCTGCTCGTCGCGCCGAAGACAGAGAGGCGCTGGCTGTCCTAAACGCCACGGGTCTGCATTGGGAGTGGCCCGATTGCATCTATCGGCGCCACCCGGTGACGGGTCAATCCCTGTACGCTACGGAGGAGGCCCTGTTCGGCGCGGTGCATCCGGTTGAAGAGGGATTAGTAGAGCAAATAGCCCAACGCTTGGCCGATCTTCCGCTAGCGGCGAGGGGACGCGTCTATGCCCCCCTGACCCTCGGTGGCCACGTTGACCACCGTCTGGTGCGTCAAGCTGCTGAGGCGTGGGGTGCTCCCAAGGCAGAACTGGTTTACTATGAGGATTACCCTTACGCAGAAAGGGCCGAAGCGTTGGCGGCGATTCTGGGGGACGGCAGTTGGTGGCGGGCTGAGACAGTGTCACTGGATAGGGCGGCGCTGGCGATCAAGACGTCCGCCGTTGCTTCCTATCGCTCACAGATCAGCACCTTTTTCCTCGATTCAGGAGAAATGGCCGTGCGCCTGCGCACCTACGCAAATACCATCAGCGGAGGAAAAGGGTGGGCGGAACGTTATTGGCATCGCAAGAGCTTATCTGATATGGTTTAACACCTTCTGAAACGGGTACAGCGCTGCATGCGCCTGCCCCCAGTTTAGGGTACCTGTTATCTCTTGGCGAACGGTGTGGGCGCTGCAGGTGACTTGTGATTGACTCTGGAATGGTCTCTTTGGAGGAGGACAGTGAGCCCAGGACCAGCCAAGATTCTGTACGTGGAAGACGACCCTGCGAACCGGCACCTGGTGCGCCAGGTTCTCACCGGTGCCGGTTACGTACTGTTGGAAGCCGCAGATGGCCTCTCGGGTATTCAAGTCGCTGAGCAAGAGCGCCCCGATTTAATTTTGATGGACATTATGCTCCCAGATTTGGATGGCTATCAAGTGACGACCAGGCTCAAAAGTCTACCGGAACTGGCGCATACACCCATCATAGCCCTCACGGCCAAGGTGGTGGATAGCGCTAGAGAGCGGGCGTTGATAGCCGGTTGCGACGGGTATATTCCCAAACCCATTGACGTGGACCTGCTGCCCTATCAGGTGTCCGAGTTCCTGGCCGGCAAGTGCGAAGAGATCGAAGGCGGCGCCGAGGAACGGTTGGCGCTTCAGCGGGAATATACGCAGGCACTCGTGGTTCAACTGGAAGAAAAAATGCGCGCGCTGCAAAAAGCTAATGTTGAGCTGCGCCATACCGACGAACTCAAATCCAAGTTCATTTCTCTTGCCTCTCACGAACTCAAGACGCCCCTCGCCGTCATCCACGGGTATCTGACGATGCTATTAGACGCCAGGGACGGGCCAGACCCTGTGGCAGACGAGACGCTCGACTGTTCTCTGATGGGCATTGCCAGGGGAGTAGAAAGACTCAAGGCTATTGTGGAGGACATGCTGGATGTGATTCGCATTGAAAGTCGAACCTTGCGGGTTCATCGCGGGCCGGCGGTGGTCAAAGAGGCCGTATGGGCTGCCGTTCGTAAGCTGGAATCGGCCTTTCAGGAGCGCGGCCTGACCATCGAGGTGGGTCCGTTAGACGGGTTACCCACGCTGCAAGCGGATGCGAAGCGTTTAAAACAAGCATTTTCTCATCTGTTAAGTAATGCCGTCAAATTTACCCCTGACGGCGGTAAAATCAACATCTTCGCCCAGGTGACCCAAGGTGCTCAAGTGAATCACCCATGCTGCCCTATCAGCAGTGTTGGTGATTTCGTCGAGATTGTTTTCGAGGATACTGGCATTGGGATTCCCCCACAAGAGCGGGAGCGCATTTTCGATCTCTTTTACGAGGTGAGAGATGTGCGTTTACATTTCACCAGTAAGACCGACTTCAGGGGTGGCGGATTAGGGTTGGGGCTGGCCATCGCTCGGGGGATTGTCGAAGCACACGGTGGCTGCTTGTGGGTCGAGAGCGAGGGCTATGACGTGGAAAGGTGTTCCGGTAGCCGCTTTCACGTCTTGCTGCCTATTGAGAGCTAATTGTTCATCGAAAGCAAAAAAGCGGCGCTCAGAGAGCCTGAGCGCCGCTTCTTTCTGGAAAATGCCCCTAGGACAGATATTCTCGCAACTGGCGGCTGCGGCGTGGATGGCGTAGCCGGCGCAACGCCTTACCTTCGATCTGGCGGATGCGTTCCCGCGTCAGGCCGAACTTTTTCCCCACCTCCTCGAGTGTGTAGCTGCGGCCGTTTTGTAAGCCAAAACGCAGGCGCAGAATGCGGGCCTCCCGAGGCGTGAGGGTCGATAGAATCTCTTCAACCTTTTCGCGCAACAGGTTTTGATGGGCGGTTTGGGTCGGTGTGGGCGAGGATTGATCCTCGATAAAGCTGCCTAATTCGCTGTCCTCTTCTTCACCCACTGGTCGCTCCAGGCTTAGGGGCTGCCACGAGACTTTGAGCATCCACTGTACCTTGCGTGGTTCGATATCTAGCTCGTTGGCGATTTCTTCGGGAGTCGGCTTGCGCCCCATATCCTGTTCAAGACGGCGGGCTGTTTTGTACAGGCGACGAATGCTGTCACTCATGTGAACGGGCACACGAATTGTGCGTCCCTGATCGGCAATAGCACGGGTGATGGTCTGGCGAATCCACCAGGTGGCGTAGGTGCTAAAACGATAGCCACGGCGGTAGTCAAATTTCTCCACCGCCTTCATCAAGCCCAGGTTGCCCTCCTGAATCAGATCTAGGAAGGGGACACCGCGCCCCATGTACTTTTTGGCGATGCTGACCACCAAGCGGGTATTTGCCTTGATCAAGTGCTCACGCGCGGCTCTGCCCTGCTCCATAACCTCCTCGAGCTTACGCTGTTGT
>CBFDAD010000113.1:0-6056 GCA_965602705.1 uncultured bacterium | reverse complement strand
GCCGTTGACCCAACCGACTTGATGGAGACTTTTCCTGGGTTCGCCGTGCCGGACGGCTGGACGCCGCGTTATAATATCGCACCGTCGCAACCCGTCGCCGTGATCCCCAACACTGATGGGCATAAAATCGAGTTCTTTCGCTGGGGCTTGATCCCCTCCTGGGCCAAGGATCCCAAGATAGGGAACCGCATGATCAACGCCCGCGCCGAGACCTTGGCGGAAAAACCTTCCTTTCGGGTGCCTTACCGGCGCCGTCGTTGCCTGGTGCTGGCAGATGGTTTCTATGAGTGGCGCAAGGAAGCGGGCTCGAAAAAAAAGACACCGATGTACGTCCGGCTCAAGTCAGGCAAGCCTTTTGCCTTTGCCGGTTTATGGGAAAGCTGGCGCTCGCCTGACGCTCAAGAGGTCTTGTCGTGCACGGTCATCACCACCGCGCCCAACTCGCTGGTGGAGAAAATCCACAACCGCATGCCGGTCATCCTCGAACCCGAGGCCTATGAGCTGTGGTTGGACCCGGCGGAGCAAAGCCCAGACCGGTTGGGCGTGTGGCTCAAACCCTACCCGGACTCGCAGATGATGGCTTTCGCTGTTTCTACCCTGGTCAACAGTCCACAGAACGACTCTCCGGCCTGTATTCGGCCGGTAGGCGCTGATTGAGAGACGATTGGATATTAGATACTGGAGATTAGAGATTAGCTCCGGCCGGTAGTGCGCTGATTGAAAGCCGAGTCAGAAACGTTTTTCTCGTCTGGACAAATTGCCGGATTTGGGGTATACTAGCGCCTGTGCGTTGAATTAGTAAGTGTAGGAGGACGGCAGATTGGCTAACACCAAGTCGGCGATTAAGAATGTTCGCAAGTCAGAGCGGAGACGAGAGCACAATCGTGTTTTCCGCTCGCGTGCGCGTACTTTTGTGAAAAAGACTCGCGGTCTGATCGAAGCGGGTGATCTGGAACAGGCGCAAGCTACGGCCCAAATAGCTATCAGAGCGTTGGACAAGGCTGCTCAGAAGGGCATTGTTCATCCCAACAATGCTGCCCGACGCAAGTCGCGGTTGATGAAGCAACTGAATCAGGCCTTGAAGGCACAGCCAGCCGAGTAGCTCGATTTACGAGAGGACATTCTGCCATCGTCACCCGTTCGTGGCGATGGCTTTTTGTGTATGGTGCGCGATGAACACCCCGTTTGACCGAGTGCGGGAATGGCCTGTATAATAGTTCTAGCCGCTGCTCAGGATGACAGCTTTTGAACGGCCAATTCTAGCGTGGTGTCAAGAAAAGGCATCGACGTAAAAGAGAAAGGCCACCAGTTACAGGAGGAGTAATCAAATGTCAAAAGAAGCTGTGCAGAATTTGATTGGCCGTGCCGTGATGGACGAGGAGTTTCGCAAGTTGCTTTTTAGCGATCCCGAAAAAGCGCTTGAGGGCTATGATTTGACCCCGCAAGAGAAGAAACTCCTGCGCAGCCTCGACCCTGAGGAAGTGTCGGATTTTGCCGGTAAGCTGGACGAGCGCATTACCAAAGTCAAGATGCGGTTGACTTAGCGCGTCCCCCAATCTGTCCAAAGCCTGATGCATCGGAAGGCAGGCTCATGCCCTCCACCAGCGCCTGCGCTTCTTGCAGGTAGGCGTGTCCCTGCGCCTGCAACTCTGCTTCAACCCGATTCGGCGGGTGTTGACCTCTGTCCTGCAGATAGCGCCCCACTTTGGCCAGCGTCCGCGCCAGGTCAATGCAGCGGCTGCGCTGGTGGGCTGCGCTGACGGCCAGCTCATAATGTCCTAACGGGTCGTCAGCGATACGGGCGAGGACCAGGTAGGCAGCAGGCTGCAAGTCGGGACAGCCGCCGGCAGCGATCGCGTCCAGAGTTTGTCCCGCCCGGTCGGCCGCGCGACCGGTGTCGCCCTGGGCCAGCGCCAGCTCGGCCAGGCGGACGGTGGCCTCGGGTAGCCGCCAGCGAAGGTCATAGTTCTGGCACAGTTCTAGCGCCCGATCCAGACTGACCTGGGGTTGATCCTTATCACCCTGCTCCAGGTATAGTCGTCCTAAAGCCAAGAGAGCCTCGGCCATCTGTTCGTGCGATTCACCCGCCTCCAGCACCGGCAAGGCGCGACGCAGCAGTGTTTCCGCCTGATCGTAAAGACCGGCGTCCAGGTAGTATTCGCGTCCCAGCGCCAGGTCGCAGTAGGCGCGGCCCGACTCCTCGCCGATCTCCTCAAAGATCATCACCGCTTCTTCCATCTCCGCCAGGCCGGCGGAGTAGTCGCCTTGGTGACAGTGAAGCGCCCCCGAATCGCACAGGCTGTAGGCCAGCCCTGCGCGTTTGCCGATCTCGCGATCGATAGCGATGGACTGCTTAAAAGCAGCGTGGGCTGTTACAAAGTCGCCCAGGTAGTACTGCGTATTGGCAATGTTGCTCAAGCAAGCAGAGGTGCGATGCTTGTCTCCACTTTCGTGGTAGATGTCTAGCAGCTCTTGCATCGCGTGGAGGGCTTCTCGAAGCCGCCCCTGGTTGAAGGCAGCGACGGCGATGTTCATATGGACGACGCTGAGCGCGTGGCGGTCGCCCAGCGCTTCGGCCAAAGCGCGGGCGCGTAAAAAGAATTCGAGAGCTTTTTCGTGCTGTTCCAACTCCAGCAGGGCGTTGGCGATGTAACGCAGCGCCCTCATCATCTCACGCTGATGATGCTCGGCTTCGGCCAGCGCTAACGCGCGCTGGGCCAGGTGCAGCATCTCCTCGTTGCGTGTCTGCCACCAACGCAAATAAGCCAACCCGTTCAATGCCCGCGCCTGGGCGCGGCAGTCCTCTCCCACCTCCTGCGCCAGCGCGAGACCACGCTCCAGGTCGGCCCCGGCCTGGTCAAAGTTCCCCAGCAGCGTGTGTAGCTCACCACGACTCGTATAAAGCCGGACCGCCTCTTCCTCGTACTCTTGCGCCGGCAGTTGGGCCAGCAGGTTTTCGGCCTGGCGATAGTAGGCCAACGCCTCCTTATTGGCAAAGAGTGACCCTGCCTGCGCACCCGCAGCGAGGGCGTAGGACAACGCCTGGGCTGGCTGTCCGCCTCGGGCAAAGTGATGGGCCAGGGTACCGTAGAACCTCTCCAGTTGGTCGCTGTAATGTTGTTCCAAGAAGCGCCCAATGCGTTCGTGCAATTCGCGGCGCGAGGCGAAGGAGAGGTTTTCGTAAGCCACCTCTTGTGTCAGGTTGTGCTTAAACAGGTACTCTAGTTCGGGCTCGGGTCGCTCCAGACGGGTCAGGTCCAGCTGCTCCAAGTTCGTCAGCCGGTCCAACATCTCGGCCTCGCTCATCGTATAGGGGTAGATGCCGCGCAGCACAGAGTGGGCAAACTGACGGCCGATGACCGAGGCGACGCGCAGCAGATCGCGGAGCGGGGCTGCCAGGCGATCCATACGGGCCAGCAACACCGCCTCAATGGTGTCGGGCACCTCGACCTGGTCCAGGTTCTCCACCACGCGATACGCTTCCCCTTCTTGCCATATCAGGCCGTCGTCTTTTAGCCCGTTGATCAGCTCTTCGACAAAGAGCGGGTTGCCCTGGGTCTTGGCGTTGACCAGGCACAGAAAAGCTGCTGGCAAGTCTACGTCACCCAGTAGGGAGCGGATAAGCGTGCACTCTTCTTCCTTGGAAAGCTCACCCAGATTCAAGGGGGTATAGGGGGCTTGTTCCAAGCACTTGAGGGAAATGCCGTCGCTGGAGCGGTAGGCAAGGCAAATCATCGCCGGCAAATCGGCAATGCGCTCTGCTACGCAATCAATCAGCTCCAGTGAGGCACGGTCGGCCCAATGCAGGTCCTCGAAAACAAGTAACGTTGGTCTGTGCAGGCTTTGAGCAGCAATCAGGTCGACCGTCAGCTCCAGAAGACGCAAGTGACGGGCTTGGGGATCGAGTGGGGCCAGGGCGGGATGCTCTTCTATGCTGGACGGCAGCCCCAGCAGACTTGCGACCAGTGCCGCCCACTCGCTCAGGTCTAGTTCTAGGTTTTCGCCAAAGCGCAGAATCTTGGCCTGACGCTGTTGAGGCGTGTCGTTCTCGTGCAGTTCAAACTGGGCGCGCCAGAGATCGACCCACGGCAGGTAAGGGATTTCTGCACCATGGGACAGACAGTCGCCTCCGTATCCCGCGCCGTGCACCTGGATCCAGCGTCGCACCGCTTCTTCAATCAGGCGGCTCTTGCCCACGCCGGTGGTCCCGGTGATAGCCAACACCCGCCCTTGCCCTACCAACGCGTCGGTGATGGCCTGCTGGATGATGGCAATCTCTTTGCGGCGGCCGACCAAGGGACGCTGGCTGAGCAGGTAACGGGTGACCAGTGCGTTCTCGTTGGGTCGTTCCCCTTTGATGAGATAGGGGCTGGCCGGTTCGGCTTTGCCTTTCAGTTTGACCGGACCGAGGGGCTGAAATTCAAAACGTTGCGCCGTGCGCGAGCGGGTATAAGCGTCCACCAAGACCTGACCAGGCGGGCAGACGCCGGTCAGCCGGGCCGAGAGATTGACGATGTCGCCCATGACGGTGTATTCGCCACGCGTCACAGGCAGCCAACCGCCACTGACGGCTTTTCGTTGCCGCTCCAGAGAGCCTACCGGCCCGGCAAAGACATAGCCTGAGGCCAGGCCGATGCGTTGGGCGTGGATAACGGACAGCCCGCCCAGTTCACGTTGCAAAGCCAGGGCACAGCGTAGGGCACGGGCCTTGTCGTCCTCGTGGGCGACGGGCGCGCCCAAGAGGATGTGGATTTGGCTGCCCTTATCCCCGGTCAGCACACGGTTGAGGTTGCCGTCGTAGCGATGGATGATCTCTTGGGCCTGAGTGATGTAGGTCTGTAGTTTGGCACCCACGTCGGGGTCGTTATCATAGTCCAGACCGGCAAAGTTGACGAAAAGGCTGGTGACAGGGCGGTGGTCACCGGCAAAGCTCCCTTTGGAGGAAATGTCTTCGTACAGTTTGGGAGGCAAGTAGGCGGCGACGACCTCGAGTATCGAGCGCCGTTGCTCGTCGTCCAGACTTTTATAATCTATTGGCGGGCGTGCCCACGGGGGGGCGGGTTTCACGCTTAACACACGCTCAATCCCTTGGGCGGCCTTGCCCCCCGGTGAGTGTGGGGACGAAGCTACAGAGGTGACGGACTCGGTAATAATCCGATCATCGACGAGGCTCAATATGCTGGCGTCGGCCACCACTTGTTCGCTTTTGGCATAGTTCTCGTTGCTGGCAGATCGGTCTACTGGCGTGCCGGCGATGATGAATTCTAGGCCATACGCTGGGGAGCCAACGTTGACAATGATGATGCGTCCGAAGCTGAGGCCGAACTTCATCCGCAGGCTAAAGGGGCCGCCCGAAGTCTCGATGCGCGCAAAGGGTTCCATGGCCCGACGCATCTCCAGTGCGCAAGTGAGGGCACGCCAGGCGATTTCCTGCGGCGTTTGGCCGGCTTGACGCTCGAAAAAGGCCAGGATAGCGTCGCCACCAAAAGCAGCCACCTCGCCGCCGTAGGCGATGATGCGGGCGATGGTGGCTGAGAATGTATCATTCAGGTTTTGGGTCATCTCTTCGGCGCCCCGACGGCCGACACGGGCTAGCGCTTCAGCCATTGGGGTAAAACCGGAGATGTCCGCAAAGAGGACGGCAGCCTCGAGAGATATAGTCTTGCCCGGGACAGGGAGAGATCTAGCTAGGATCTGTCGCACTAGCCAGGGCGGGACATATGCAGCTACCGACTGCACCATGGCAACAGAGGTGGACATTGTATGGTAGGGACGCTCCTGCTGATTCAAATGATCGGTAGGAGGCTACTCGCTGTTCCTAATAGGGAGTGGGTTCAACTAGAATTAGATACGCCCCAGAGCGATCAAGCACATACAGCCGATAACGATGACGTTTAGCAAGAGCATTAACGAGAGGATAAATCGCTGCTTGGGGGTGATGCCCGCCAGCAGCCCTGCAAGTGTGCTGGTTGATTTGGACTCTTGCGCCAAGTCTTCATATTCGGCTTCTGCTCGCTCTCGTAGATCGTCGAACATGGTCGCCTCCTGGGAAAGAT
>CBFDAD010000112.1:0-6127 GCA_965602705.1 uncultured bacterium | reverse complement strand
GCTCGGTAACCCACGTATCGCCAGGCGACCGCCTGTCGGTGACGGTCACCGACGGGACGTTCGAGGCACAGGTAGAATAAATCAGACACCCGGTTTCTTAAAGAAACCGGGTGTCTATGCCTAACGCGCGATCCGCGCCCGCACGTCCACGGCAAAAGCGCCCTGGCCCTCAGGCAGCACCCGGAAGGGGTTGATCTCGATCTCCGCCAGTTGCGGGCCTGGCTCTGAGCTCGTCGAAGAAAAATCTGCGGCCAGTTGCGCCAGGCGGATGAGGGCCTCAATCACGGCGTCACGGTCGGCGGGGGGTTGGTTACGAAAGCCACGCAACTTGCGCCCGGCCCAGGTGCTGTCCAGCATGTGCTCAGCCTCTTCCCGCGTCACGGGGGCCAGTGCAAAGGCCACGTCCTTTAGCCCTTCGACTTCCACCCCGCCAGACCCAAACATCACCAACGGCCCGAACTGCGGGTCTTGAATCGCGCCGACGATGACCTCTTGGCCCCGCAGGACCATCCGTTGTACGTACACGCCCTGGATTTCGGCTTCGGGGCGCGACCGGCGGACGTTCTCGATGATGGTGTGAAAGCCCTTGGCGACGGTCACCTCGTCCCTCAGGTTCAACAGCACACCGCCCACATCGGACTTGTGAGAGATATCCGGGGAGGCGACTTTCAGAGCCACGGGAAAGCCCACCCGGTAGGCCAGTTCTGCCGCCTGGTTGGCAGTTTTTGCCAACTCCATAGGCACGGGGGCAATCCCATAAGCCGTCATCATATCCGTGATGACCTCTTGTGATAAGAACCCCCACTCGTCCTGGGATGGGTGTTCCAAAAGCGCCCTCACGCTCTCAGAATCCACGTCGGACCGCCTGACGGGGGTCTCCTCGGCGCGGGCCAGGTGTTCGGCACGTTGAGCCAAAACGGCCAATGCAGAAGCGGCCCGTTCGGGGAAACGGTATTCGGGCACGTGCGCCGCGCGAAAGTGTTCCACCGCCTCCTGGATCAGGCGCTCACCCATCACGGCGATGACCACTGGCTTGTCGGCGCCGTGGATGAGGGGAATGACGGCCTTGGCCACGGCGCCGGTGGTGTACACCGGCGGTGGCGGCAGGATGACCAGCACGCTGTGGACACCCGGGTCAGCCAGCAATAAGCGCAAGCTCTCGGCATACTGTTGCGGTGAGGCAGAAGCCAGCATGTCTACCGGGTTATGCAAACTGGCCACAGGGGGGAGCAGGTCGCGCAGGGCAGCGAGGGTCCCCTCCGCCAGCTCGGCCAATTGCATGCCGTTGACCTCCAGGGCGTCGGCAGCGGTGACCCCAGGGCCGCCGGCGTTGGTCAGCACGGCCACAGAGCGCCCCCTGGGCGGCGGGCACCAGGCTAACGCTCGCGCCCAGTCAAACACCTCTTCGCTGGTGTCGGCGCGGATCACCCCAGCGCGACGAAAGGCAGCGTTATAGGCATTCTCTTGCCCGGCCAAGGCCCCGGTGTGCGAGGCCACGGCGCGCCGCCCACTCTCGAAACGCCCCACCTTCAGGGCAATGACCGGCTTTTGGCGGGTGACGCGACTGGCTTCGTGCACGAAACGTCGCCCATCGCTGACCCCTTCCAGGTACAGGTTCAGCACGTGGGTATAGGGATCAGCGGCGACGGGAGCCAGGATATCGGTCTCGCTGACGTCGGCCTGGTTGCCCAAACTGACCAACCGCGAGAGGCCAAACCCCTGGCTGTGGGCCCAGTCAATCACGGCCGCGCAGATCGCGCCCGAGTGCGAGATAAAGGCCACGTCACCCGGCGTAGGGCCTGGCGGAGGCAAGAAGGTGGTGTCCAACGGCAGATGCGTATCCAGCAAGCCAATGCAATTGGGACCGAGCAGGCGCATGCCGTATGACCTGGCAACGCGCAGGCACTCCTCTTCCAGCGCTGCACCTTCTGCGCCGGTCTCGCGAAAGCCCCCGGCGGCGATGATGGCGGCGCGGATGCCTCGTTCGCCGCAGGCTTGCAGGGTCTGCGACACAAAATGGGCCGGGATCAGCAACACCGCCAGATCTGCCGGGTCAGGCACCTCGGCTACGTTGGGATAAATGGGACATCCCAACAGCGTGCCGCCTTTGGGATTGACCAGGTGCACCGCGCCCTGATAGCCGCTCTGCACCAGGTTACGCGCCAGGCCATAACCCAGCTTATTGGGGTCACGCGAGGCCCCCACAACCACCACGCCGCGCGGGTTGAAGAAGGCGCGTAAAGAGTCGTCAACTTTCATGCGTCGATTTAGATCTCTCGCACGCTCCGCACCTCAACGTCGAGGTCCTTCATCGCGTCTAGCAAGGCCTCCCGGGACGTCTCTTGAACCTTGACCGTCATGATGCGGTGGGCGGGGTCATCGCCCTGGATAGCGCCCAGGGCCACCAGGTTGCCGCAAATGTCAGCGATCGCACGGCTCACCTCGGCCAATATACCCACGCGCTCAGGTACGTTCAAAGTCAGCCGTAACCCGTGTTCTCTGGCCCCCATCATCTCGAGCAAGATCTTGAACACGTCGGTCTCGGTGATGATACCCACCAATTCACCCTGGCGCATGACCGGTGTGCTACCGACCTTGTTGTCCGCCATGATGCGGGCAACCTCTTCCAAGGGCGTATCCTCTTCCACGGTGATGACGTTTTTGGTCATAACGTCCTTGACCGCGATTTGGGAAAGCAGGTAATGTAACTCGTGTATGCTGAGTGAAGTGGCGGGCGAAGGGGAAGCATACAGCAGGTCCTTCTCAGCCACAATCCCTACCAGCTTGCCGTTTTTGTCCAAAACAGGCAAGCGACGCACCTTCGCATCACGCATAATTTTCAAGGCTGCGTCGATTGGCACGTCTTGCTTAACGGTAATGGGTCGGGGGGTCATTCGCTCACCAGCTATCATGGAATACCTCCTATTCTTTGTGCTAACTATCGTCGAAAAGCCGCCGACCGCCGCTACTGAGCCACGATCCGGCAGTCTAATCGTGGTCAGCTCGACGGGCGTTCAACTGAACTCACAGCAATTCACACGCTAGAGTTCAGCCGATTTCCTGCGCCAGTGATCGCCTTACTTTCAGTTTTCATTATACGCGTAATCCTATTTCAACGCCATGGCGCAGGACGCTTTTCCAAACAACTGCCGCACCTCTACGCGTTAGGGATGCAGCTCTTTCTGCAAGTCCTGTTTAGGACAAAGTCCTGTTTAGGACAAAGTCCTGTTTAGGACAAAGTCCTGTTTAGGGCAAACCGGCCTTCCTCCCGGCCTCAAAGGCCTGGAGATTGAGTTCGACGTACTTTTTCGGGACACGCTCCTTGATCACCGCGATCCAGGCCTCGGGCGCTACATCCTGAATAAAGTTCGAAAGCGCACCCAACAAGACAACGTTGTGGGCCCGGGTGTTGCCCACCTCCTTGGCCAACGTCAGCGTAGGGATAAAGTGATAGTCGTCGGTCACTTGTTTGAGAATGCGGCCCATCTCCTCATCGTCGGGATAGCGGTCATCTCCAGAGCTAACCGAGAGCGGGGAAATTTTAAACTCGCCCACCACAACCGTGCCGCCCGGGCGCAGCATCGTCAGGTAGCGCAACGTCTCCAGCTTCTCCAGGGCCAACAAAAAGTCAACCTCGCCCTGGCCGATAACCGGTGACTTGACGGCGTTTCCCCAGCGCACGTGGCTGGTGACACTGCCACCACGTTGGGACATGCCGTGCACCTCAGCCTTTTTCACATCATAGCCCGCCCGCACCCCGACCTCGGCCAGCACGTTGCTGGCCAGGAGCGCCCCTTGGCCGCCGACGCCCGTTACCAAGAAGTTAATCTCTTTCATGCCTTTGTCCTCCACTTCGTTTACTTGCCGTGTGAGTAGCACAGGCTGGACGCTATGCCGTCTCTTGTCTTTCCACCAACTGTTCCCTGAACAAGATCGCTTCGTTGGGACACACCTGGGCGCAAATCTCACAGCCGGTGCACAAGAGTGGATCAATCCGGGCCTTGAATCGACCCGTCTTGGGGTACACCTGGTCGGATCTAACGATGGCCGGACAGCCGACCTTGAAGCATCTGTCACAGGCAATGCAGCGTTCCGGATCCACCTCAAGAGCCATCCACGCCCGCCGGACTTTCGGCAGCAGGGCGCATTCACGCTCGGCGACGATCACCGCCGGTCCCTCGACCTCGAGCGCAGCGCGCAGAGCGGTTTCCGTCTGCTTGAGGTCATACGGGTCAACAGTGTAGACGTGCTCGATACCCATCGCATGAGCCATATCCTCAAAATCGACCGCATAGGTCTCTTCCCCGCGCAGGGTCCGGCCCGTGCTGGGGTTCTCCTGGTGACCGGTCATAGCGGTGGTGCGATTGTCCAAAATGATGGTGACGGTGTTGCTTTTATTATAGGACACGTTCAACAGCGCTGGCATGCCGGTATGGAAAAAGGTCGAGTCGCCGAGTACGGCCA
Organism: uncultured bacterium; assembly: GCA_965602705.1. Lineage (GTDB taxonomy): Bacteria > Chloroflexota > Anaerolineae > S140-20 > S140-20 > CBFDAD01. Next base: position 1,663 of record CBFDAD010000112.1, on the reverse strand, counting down.
CGTTCTTTTGCTGAATGCCCACCTTGCTCGCACCATGGGCAACACCGATGCTGGCCCCCATGCAGCCACAGGTGTGCAGCGCCGACAGCGGCGGCAGAAAACCCAACGTATAACAGCCGATGTCACCATTGACCACCAGCTTGAGCTTATTGGTGACCGCAAACACCCCCCGGTGAGGACAACCTGGGCAGAGCAGCGGTGGTCGCTGCGGCAGCTTGGGGACATCCTGCAGTGACTTGACTTCCACCGCTGCCGAAGCGGGCAAGAGCCCGGCACGGATGGCGCTCTCGCGCACGACGGTGGGATCAAATTCCCCGGTGATAGGAAAGATGCTCTTGCCTTCCACAGGGATGCCCATCAGGCGCACCTCTTCTTCGATGAACGGATCCAACTCTTCGACGACGATGAGCCGCTCCACCTTCTCTGCAAAGTCCCGGATCAGTTGTTCAGGCACTGGATAGGTCATACCCAATCGCAGAAACGACGCGTTGGGAAAGACCTCCCTGGCGTACTGGTAGGCGACGCCGTTAGTGATGATGCCGAGGCCAGAGTCGCCCACCTCGACCCGGTTGTATTCAAAGGTCTCAGCAAACTCGGCCAGCTTCTCTGCACGCTCCTCGATGACGGGATGGCGCCGACGGGCGTTGCCGGGCACCATGACGTACTTGGCGCGATCTATGCGATAGTCATAAGGCTCCTCGCGCCCATCAGCGCGACGTTCCTGGAGTTCGACCAGGGTGTGCGAGTGGGCGATGCGCGTGGTAATGCGCAAGAGCACCGGCGTATCGAACCGCTCGCTGATCTCCAGGGCCACACCGACCAGTTCTTTGGCGTCCTGGCTGTCGCTGGGCTCAAGACACGGCACCCGGGCGAACCTGGCGTAACGCCGGTTATCCTGCTCGTTCTGAGAGCTATGCATGGCCGGGTCATCAGCGGACACGACGACCAGCCCCCCTTCGGTCCCGGTCATCGAAGCGTAAAAGAAAGCATCGGCAGCAACGTTGAGACCAACGTGCTTCATCACCGCCATCGTGCGTGCGCCAGCGTAAGCGCCACCGATGGCAACATCGAGGGCCACTTTTTCGTTGGGCGCCCACTCAGAGATGAGCTCATCGTACTGAGCAATGTTCTCCAGGATCTCGGTGCTGGGGGTACCGGGGTAAGCCGAAGCCAGCACGACTCCGCTCTCATAGGCCCCCCGCGCAATGGCCTCGTTGCCCGACAACAAAGTTTTCACCGTTTTACCTCCTTCAATTCGCACCTCTGCCGCCGCTGCCTCCCACAGAAGAAAATCTCGGCAGCCGTGATCATAGCATACTTACGGTAGACTGCTTTGCACAGTGGCAAATGTCTCGATTTTCTCAGTCATTGGTCATTCGCGATCCATCCTCTAATTCGTGAAAATTCGTTACGACCCACCGTCATTCCGAGCGACCGCAAGGAGCGTAGCGATTGAAGGAGCGTAGCACTGAAAGGAGTCGAGGAATCTCTGCCATTGAAAGCGGAGATTCCTCGACTCCCTTCGGCTGCGCTTTGCGGAGCATCCCCAGCGCAGCGGAGGGACAGGGCAGGCAGCTACGCTCGCCCGGAATGACGCATCGCGGGTAGCCTGAATAGTAACGTCTGTTGTTTGAAAAACCGGGCGTCTTTTTCAGGATGTGGC
>CBFDAD010000111.1:0-6157 GCA_965602705.1 uncultured bacterium | reverse complement strand
GCCCGGTCAAGATGCTCTGCGAGATGACACCAGAGCAAATTGCGCAGGCGACTCTATATCCGCTTTTCCGCCGTGATTTTAGCGCCGTCTTGATGCACATTGACCGGGATATCAACAATGGGGACCTTTGGTTCTCCACGCGATACCCCGAACTGGCGGATCGGCCCATTGCTTACTTTTCCGCCGAGTTCGGTCTGCACCAGTCGTTGCCCATCTATTCCGGTGGCCTGGGTATTCTCTCGGGCGACCATTGCAAGGAGGCCAGCGACTTGGGGGTGCCCCTTGTCGGCGTAGGCTTTTTATATCCTCAGGGCTACTTTCACCAACGCATCCCATCTCATGGTTGGCAAGAGGCAGTCTATGCGCCGCTCAATGTCGCTGAAGTGCCAATCCGTCCTGTGCTTGACGAGAACGGCGAGCGGTTGCACGTAAAGGTGCAACTTGACAGGCAAACCGTCTGCGCGGAGCTGTGGCAAGTGCGGGCAGGGCGCGTCAATTTGTATCTCATGGACACCGACGTAGAGCAAAACGCCCCCTGGGACCGCGAGTTGACCCACCGGCTGTACGGCGGCGACCAGGAGATGCGCATCAAGCAAGAGATTATCTTGGGCATCGGCGGTGTACGGGCGCTGCGGGTGTTGGGTATTCAACCAGCGGTATGGCACATGAACGAGGGGCACTCGGCCTTTATGGTTTTAGAGCGCACCCGCGAACTGATCGCCAAGGGTTTGAGCTTTGCAGACGCCGCTGCTGCCGTGCGCGCTACTTCGGTTTTTACGACCCACACACCGGTCCCGGCTGGTCACGACGCTTTTCCCTTCCACTTGGTGGAAAAGTATTTCTGGCACTATTGGGATTCACTGGGACTCGAGCGCGAGTCGTTCCTGGCGCTGGGTGAATACCGACAGCAGTGGGGATCAGCTTTTAATATGACCGTGTTGGCACTGCGCAACGCCGGCCAGAGTAACGCCGTCAGCCAGCTACACGGCAAGGTGTCGCGACGTATGTGGCAGTCGCTGTGGCCAGACTGCACCGAGAACCAAGTGCCTATCGTCGACATCACCAATGGCGTACACGTGCCTACCTGGTTGGCGGGGGCGATGGAGCGGTTGCTGCAGAAATATCTAGGCGCAGACTGGCTCCATCACCACGACGATCCGGACCTGTGGACACGGGTCGCCGACATCCCCGACCAGGAGTTGTGGGAAGTGCGGCAGCATCTCAAACGCAAACTCACAGGTTTCATCCGTGAGCGTGCCCGGCGCCGGCGCATCAGCGGCCAGATGGACCCAGAACAGGTGTTAACCGCGGGTACCTTTCTCGATCCCGAGGCGCTGACGATTGGCTTTGCCCGGCGCTTTGCCACTTATAAACGATCTACGCTGCTCTTCCGTGACGTGGAGCGTCTCAAGGCGTTGCTCCACGATCGTTACCGCCCACTGCAGATCATTTTTGCCGGCAAAGCCCACCCGGCCGATGATCCCGGCAAACATCTGATTCAACAAATCTATACCCTGGCCAAGGACCTTGCCTTTGGCCATCGCATTGCTTTTGTCGAAGACTATGATATGCACGTGGCTCACTATTTGGTGCAAGGTGTGGACGTCTGGCTCAATACCCCCCGTCGGCCCCGCGAGGCCAGCGGCACCAGCGGCATGAAGGCCGCCCTCAACGGCGTGCCCAACCTCAGCGTGCTCGACGGCTGGTGGGCCGAGGGTTATAATGGTTTTAACGGCTGGGCCATCTGCGCGGAGGAGCAATCTGCCGATCTTGACGCACAGGATCAGACCGACGCCGAAACGCTGTATCAGCTCCTCGAGGAAGAAGTTGTGCCGCTTTACTACCAACGCGACTCAGACGATGTCCCTCGGGGCTGGATTCAAATCGTCAAAGAGGCCATGCGCACCGCTGCGCCCATCTTTTGCACGCGGCGTATGGTCAAAGAGTACACCGAACAATTGTACGTGCCGGCAGCCCGCAACGCGGGGGCCATTGATGTCCAGTGGGAAGAGGCCTGGAAAGCGCTGAGCGTATGACTGTAGCCGATCGCAAGAAGCAACTGCGAATCGTAGCCGAGATGCTGCTGGTCCATCTCCCGGCTCTCTTGAAGCCCCGCCACGCACCTGCGCGCGGTGCATCTGCTGGTGATCAGCCGAGTCAGGCGGACCAACCGCTGGTCCGTGATCTGTTGACCGTCGTCAGCCTGGCGATTAGGGCTGCCGCCGACGACGCGGAAAAGTCGGCCATGGCCTGGGACAAACGGGCCTATGATCTTAGGGCCGACGAGCTCCGCCGCGAGTGGGAGTGGGCGTCTGGCGCGGCCAATTACGCCGCTGGCCTGGCCGACCGCGATCAACCGGTCACCGACGCCGACCTCGAAAAACTGCGCGCGCTGATTGGCGTCGAGATGGAGCATCCCAAGCGGCTGCACTATAAGCACCCGGCTGCCTTTCGTGGCGCTCGCGAGGCCAATCGCCGGCGGGAACAACGCGAGGGTCGCCGTACGCCCAAGCGTTCGCTGGTTTGACCTGCGGCACGGACCACGGATTATTGTCCCGGAGCGTGAACGTGGAAACAACCAGAGGACACACCTATCCGTTGGGAGCGACCGTCCAAGAGGACGGCGTCAACTTTGCCCTCTTTACCAAGAACGCGACGTCGGTCCAGTTGTTGCTCTTTGACCGGGCTGACGACCCTGAACCCTCCCACGTCTTTGACCTGGATCCCAGGCTCAATAAAACCTTTTACTATTGGCATATCTTTGTCGAGGGGATCGGCCACGGTCAAGTCTATGCCTATCGGGTGGACGGTCCTTTTCGACCGGAACGAGGTCTACGCTTCAACAAACTCAAGCTGCTCCTGGACCCCTATGCCAAGAGCGTCGCGTCTGAGCCGCATTGGTCGCGGGCGGAGGCCTATGGTTTTGGCGACAACACGGCCACGGCGATGAAAAACGTGGTCATCGACAGCTCGGACTATGACTGGGAAGGGGATGAGCCTCTGGGTCGCTCGATGGAGGAGTCAGTCATCTACGAGATGCACGTAGGCGGCTTTACGCGGCACAACTCCTCAGGCGTGGCGCACCGCGGCACCTACGCCGCCGTCGTGGACAAGATTCCCTATTTGCTCGACCTGGGAATCACGGCTGTCGAGTTGCTGCCGGTGCAACAGTTCGACGCGCAGGACGTGGGCGTTCCTTATGGCCCCAGCGGCCAGCGGCTGACCAATTTCTGGGGCTACGCACCCGTCGCTTTTTTCGCCCCTCACGGCGCTTACTGCGTCTCGCCCAACCCGGCTGACAGCGTGCGCGAGTTCCGCGACATGGTCAAGGCGCTGCATCGCGCCGGTATCGAAGTCATCCTCGACGTCGTCTTTAACCACACCGCCGAAGGGAACGAGTCGGGACCGACCATCTGCTTCAAGGGGTTGGAGAACCGGGCCTACTATATGCTCGAGTCTGACCAGCGACTCTATGGCAACTTTTCCGGCTGTGGCAACACCATCATGAGCAACCACTCGATTGTACGCCGGCTCATTCTTGACTGTCTCCACTATTGGGTGCAAGAGATGCACGTGGACGGCTTTCGCTTCGACCTGGCATCGGTCATGTCGCGGGACGAGCAAGGCCATCCTATGATCAACCCACCCATCGTGTGGTCCATTGAGTCGGATCCGCTGCTGGCCAGCACCAAAATCATCGCTGAAGCGTGGGATGCCGGCGGGTTGTACCAGGTGGGCGAGTTTACGGGCGAGCGCTGGGCCGAATTGAACGGGCGCTGTCGGGACGCGATGCGCCGTTTCGTCCGGGGAGACGAGGGCGTGATCCGTGATCTGGCCTGTTGTCTCATAGGCAGCACCGACCTGGTTCCCGAGGAAGAGCGATCGACCTACCAGAGTGTCAACTTTATCACCTGTCACGATGGCTTTACGCTCAACGACCTGGTTTCCTACAACGAAATGCATAACCTGGCCAACGGTGAGGGCAACCGGGATGGGCACGACGCCAATTTTAGCTGGAACTATGGTGTCGAGGGCCCGACCGACGATCCGGAGATCGAACAGCTCCGGCAGCGGCAGATCAAGAACTTTTTGGCCATCCTGTTTATCTCTCAGGGCACGCCGATGTTGATGTACGGCGACGAGATGCGGCGCACGCAACGCGGCAACAACAACGCCTATTGTCAGGATAACGAGATCGGCTGGTTTGACTGGCGTTTACTGGAGCAAAACGCCGCGCTCTATCGCTTTTGCCGGGGTTTAATGCGCCTGCGCCGGACCCATCCCACGTTGTGCAAGAAGCGGGTCGTCGAGTGTGACCTGGATGCCAACAGTGACGCCGGGCTTCGATGGCACGGTGTCCGCGTCGGCGAGCCCGATTGGGGCGACGCGTCCCACAGCCTGGCCTACACGCTATTCGGCGTTGATGGCGACGTCGATTTTCACGTGATCTTGAACGCCTATTGGGAGAGCCTGCCCTTTGAGTTGCCCGCCCCGCGCCACCAGCGGACCTGGCTGCGAGTGGTAGACACCGGTCTGGCGTCGCCTCACGACCTGGCCGAGCCCGGCGCGGAGGTCCCCGTGACCACCGGGGTCTACCACGCCGGCTCGCGTTCGGTGGTCGTACTTTTGTCCGGGTAATCCCGGCTCCACGTTGAACTCCCTACTTTTCTGTGTTATACTGCCCCCGTTCAATTTCTCGTCCCTGACAGAAAACATCTGATGAGTTAGTCACTCGTACTGCGCCGCGTTTGGTGCAGTGCTGGTGTGCCACTGGGTAGGCTTTAAAGGCCTACCGTTGCTTTGCCTGATTGGTGGAGAAGGTAAATGAACCAAAAGAATCAAGTCACGCTGGCCCGTACGCTGAGCTTTTTTGACGCGACGATGCTCGGCGTGGGGGCGATGATCGGCGCTGGCGTCTTTGTGCTGACCGGCATCGCTTCCGGTGAGGCCGGACCGGCGGCGCTGCTGGCCTTTGCCCTCAACGGGCTGGTGACCTTGCTGACCGCCTTTGCCTACGCCGAGCTGGCTTCCGCTATCCCCGAGGCGGGTGGCGGTTACGCTTTTGTCAAACGCGTCTTTCCCGGCCTGATCGGCTTTATCTCCGGCTGGATGCTGTGGTTCGCCTACACGGTGGCCTGTGCGCTGTATGCCGTTGGCTTTGGCGGTTACTTTTTAGAGCTGCTACACTGCTACTTTCCAGCGGTGGCGGATGCCTTTGTGGGGTTGGTGGGGCACGGCGGGGCGGTGGCGATTGTCACCTTTGCCATCAGCGCCTTTTTTATCTCGCTCAACGTGATCGGCGCTGATGTGACCGGCAAGGCCGAGAACATTGTCACGATGGGCAAAATCATCGTGTTGGGCCTGTTCATCCTTTTCGGGCTGCTGGCCATCGGTCGCAACCCGACGCTGCTTGGCGACAACTTTTCACCTTTTCTGCCCAAGGGCATAGGCGGGGTGATGGTGGCGATGGGTCTCACTTTCATCGCTTTCGAGGGTTATGACCTGATCGCCACGGTGAGCGAGGAAATCAAGGATCCCACCCGCAACATCCCCAAGGCCACCTTTGTCTCGCTGGGCGTCGCTGTGCTCATCTATCTGTTCATCATCCTGGTCAGCATTGGTGCGGTGGACGTTACCGGTTTTGACGGCATTTTTGGCCAGCAGCCGGCCGACCTGGACGTAGTTGGCGCCCAGGTTCTCGACCCCGCCGATCCGACGATCAACACGGCCTGGGAAGTGCTGGGGATTTATAAAGAGACCGGCATCGTGCGCGCTGCCGAGAATTTCATGCCGGCCGTGGGGGTGCTCATCATCGTCTTTGGCGGGCTGTTATCCACCATGTCGGCGCTGAACGCCACGACGCTGGCCTCGTCGCGGGTGGCCTTTTCGATGGGGCGCGAGCGCATGCTACCGGCGGCGCTGGCTACGATTCATCCCATTCGTCGCACGCCCTACATAGCCGTGCTGGTGACCGGCGCTATCCTGGTGGCTATGGCGGTGGCGTTGCCGGTGGAGGTCGTCGGTTCGGCCGCCAGCGTGCTATTTTTACTCTCCTTTGCCCTGACCAATCTCTCTCTCATCCTCATCCGCCAGCGTGAGCCGAACCTGCCACGGAACTACCGGGTGCCATTGTTCCCTTGGATACCTGTGCTGGGTA
>CBFDAD010000110.1:0-6158 GCA_965602705.1 uncultured bacterium | reverse complement strand
GTATGGGTTGGTGTGTTGGTTGGCGTAGGCGTGTGGGTCGGCGTCGGTGTGAAAGTCGGCGTTGGCGTCGGTGTGTGGGTTGGCGTTGGTGTGTCCGTCGGCGTCGGCGAGGGCGTGTTGGTCAGAATCGAGACGGCAAAGGCCACCGCTTTGGTTGGTGTGGCCGTGGCCAGCGCGATGGATGGTGGGGACGAGTGGGTTAACCCTGATTCGTTGATGACGAAGAAACCCAGGGCCAGAGCCAACGTTATTCCAAAAGCGGCTAACCCGCGTCGTGGGCGCCTGCGACGAGAATATGACGAGTACAAACTTTTACTCCGCTAGACAGCCGCCTAACATTTCGTTTCCTTAAAGTGACGACCGGCACAATTATACCCTGAAGTGGACAAAGTTCAAGCGCTTGGGTGCATTCACTAACGCTCGCGTTCGTCTAAAAGTGATCGGCATTTGGTTCACTGGTTATGCGCTCCAGCCTCAACTGGTAAAGGAAGTCGCTAGCTTCATTGTTAAACCCGCAAGTGGCGCCATTAATAGGTTGTCACTCGGCGGGGGCGAGAAAGCTTCAGCTAAAGTAGCGACCATCGCTCCCAACACGGCGATGGCTGGCACCAAGGGCAACACCTGGCAGCAAGCCAGGCCAACGGCCACGCTGACAGTGAAACATGCCAGGCTGCCTTCGAGCGATTTGCCGTTGGGCATTCGGTGCCGGCCCCAGCGTCGTCCCACGATCTCCGCTGCCGGGTCACCTACCTGGGCGTAAAACATGGCCGGGATGGCCCAATGTCGCGCACAGATCAACACGGTGATCAGGATGCTCAGCATGGACCAGGTGCCACCGGTTGGCTTGCTGCTTTCACCTTTGCGCAGCGCTGGCCCGATCCGTCTCGCAAAGAACCGCCCCAGGGTAGACCAGCGTTGCCTTGCCCATTCCGCGACGACGACGAGGGCCAAAGTAATCAAGGTGATTATTAGCACCACCTGATATGGAGCGACCAGGTAGAGCAACGGGAAGGCCGCGCCGGAAAGATGGATCAATTTGCGCAATGGCTGAATGCGGTCGGGTTGCTCGGTAATCGTCATTGTAGATTTTACGTCGAACGTATTATTGTCTCTGCACCGATGAGTATAGCTTCTAGTCTGTCGTTGGTCAAGCGTTGGAGCGCCAAGGATGAATGATCGAGGTCCTGATTGCCTTTGGGGTACTTTGTCTGGGTGAGCTACCCGAGACCCTGAGAACCTGGAGCAGGATTCAGCCCGCTTGACAATTTGTCTCAGGTGGGCTAAAAATGTTTATCCTGGCTCTGCCCTATGATGTCCCAGGATCGCCCTGGGCCGTCATGGGGGGAATGTGTGTCTTACAGCGGTCCCTTGGGGGCGGTTAGCTTGCGCAAGCGAGATTGTGACATCTGTTATGCCCAAGAGTGGAATTATCTCACTGGGCACTGGCAGCCTGCGCGGGTATGATGGTGATGTGGACATTGCACGCAATAGATAGGGAGGTCTCATGAACATCGGGGTGCCGCGAGAACGGCGAACTATGGAATATCGGGTGGGTTTCACGCCCGCCGGGGTTGAGTTGCTGACCCAAGAAGGACATACCTGTTACGTCGAACACGAGGCTGGCCTGGGAGCCGGGTTCAGCGATTACGATTACGAGCGAGCTGGTGCTCGTATCGTGTATACGTCAGACGAGGTCTTTGGACGGGCCGACCTGCTGCTCAAGGTTTCCCGCCCCACCGATGAGGAGCTGCAGTGGATGCTTGATGGGCAGATTCTGACCGGCTTTCTCCATCTGGCTTCGGCTCGCCGCGCCAAGATCACCACGCTATTGGAGAAAAAGGTGACGGCCATTGCCTACGAGCTGATTCAAAAGGAGGACGGTTCGCTACCGGTGCTCAAGTCGATGAGCCAGGTGGGTGGACGTATGGTCGCACAGGTGGGAGCAACCTTGTTGCAGAACAACTATGGCGGCAAGGGGATTCTGGTGGGCGGGGTGCCGGGCGTGCCACCGGCGGAGGTTGTCATTTTGGGTGCCGGTGCTTCTGGGACGGAGGCGGCCAAAGCGTTTTTGGGTTTGGGGGCCAGCGTCTGCATGCTGGACAAAGACCTGGAGCGGCTGCAAGAGATCGACCAGCTTTTCGGTGGGTGCATCGTCACGATGGTCTCGCACCCTTTCAACATCGCCAAGGTGGTCCGTTTTGCCGACATTCTGGTTGGGGCTGTGCTGGTGCCGGGCGAGCGGGCTCCTTTATTGGTGACTCGCGAGATGGTCCGTTCCATGCGGCCCCGGGCCGTCATTATTGACGCTTCTATTGACCAGGGTGGTTGCGTCGAGACCAGTCGCCCGACCACTCACGCTTCGCCCACCTACGTCGAGGAGGGTATCTTGCACTATTGTGTACCCAACATGTCGGGTGTCATTGCCCGTACCGCGACTCACGCCTTTAACAACGCGGCGTGGCCCCACATTCAGAATCTCGTGCGATTGGGCTTGGACGAGGCGCTCAAAGAGGATGCGCCGCTGGCCCAAGGCGTGGCGACGCGCGCCGGCGAGATAGTCAACCCGGCGCTGAAAGCTGTTTATGAGTCTGGCAATCATTAAGAGTGAGGAAAAAGGATGAGCTGGCACTCGATCTATAAAAGCAAAGTCACTACGGCCGAGGATGCCATGCAGGCGGTCAAATCGGGCGATCGCGTGTTTCTGACCGGCAACTGTAGCATTCCACAATTACTCCTGGCAGCGCTGGTGGATCGCGCGCACGAGCTGGAAAACGTCGAGATCACGCACGCGTTGACAATGGGCTCGGCCGATTACGTCTCCGAGGAGATGGAAGGACACTTGCGGGTGAACACCTTGTTCATCGGCGCCAACGTACGCAAGGCGGTGCAAGAAGGACGCGCCGACTTTACACCTGTGCTGTTGTCCGAGTTCACGTTGCTCTTTAAAGAGGGCTTTTTGCCACTTGACATCGCTCTGGTCCATCTTTCGCCGCCTGACGAACACGGCTTTTGCAGCTTTGGTGTGGAGAGTGGTCTGACCAAGACGCCCGCCGAGTCGTCCCGTATTATCATCGCCGAGGTCAATCAGCAGATGCCACGTACGCTCGGTGACACATTCATCCACGTGAGCAAGATTGACTACATTGTGCCGGTGGATTATCCGCTGATGGAAATGCCAATGTCTGAGGGTGGGCCTTCAGAAACAGCTAAAAAGATAGCCAGTCTCATCGCCGAGTTGATCCCTGACGGAGCGACGATGCAGATGGGCATCGGCGCCATCCCCGACGCGGTGTTGAGCTTTCTCTACCACAGGAAAGACTTGGGCGTCCACACTGAGCTTTTTTCTGACGGCGTGATTGATTTGGTGGACGCAGGGGTCATCACCAACGCTCGTAAGACGCTTCACCCGGGCAAGATCACGGCTGGTTTCGTCATCGGCACCCGGCGGCTCTACGAGTTCATCCACGACAATCCCATCGTCGAACTGCACCGCACCGAGTACGTCAATGATCCGTTCGTCATCGCCCAGAACGACCGGCAGGTCGCGATAAACTCGGCCATCGAGGTGGACCTGACGGGCCAGGTGTGCGCTGATAGTATTGGCCCCAAGCTCTACAGTGGCGTCGGCGGACAACTGGACTTTATCTATGGCGCTTCGCGCTCCAAGGATGGCGTGCCGGTCATTGCGCTGCCGGCCACGGCCAAAGGGGGCGAGTTGAGCCGGATTGTGCCGCTGCTCAAGCACGGAGCGGGCGTGGTCACCACGCGCAACCACGTGCGCTACGTGGTCACTGAATACGGCGTGGCGGACCTGTACGGCAAGACGATCCGCCAGCGTGCCCAGGCGCTGATCAACGTCGCCGCTCCCCAGTTCCGCGATGAACTAAAGCATGCCGCTCGAGAATTGAATTACCTATAGCACCGTGCCAGTTCAATGATTCAGGCCAGGCTGGCTCCTCAAAGGATTAGAGCCAGTTTCAAAAACTGTCCAGTGAACAAACAGTCACCGTCTTGAGGTGGCAAGGCAAGAGAAGGACTAGTGCTAAGGAGTGAGAAAGGACTAGTCCCTGTGCCGCTTAGCGAACAAAAATGACGCTTTATATCTATTGACGTGAGCCCAAATGAGTGCTGTAATTAGGTCAACGTCCACCGGTAGAAAATTCACAAACGGGAGGACTCTCTTCTGACGCGGGGATCGGTAGCTTACCATTATTGCTCTCATATCCATCTCCCGGCGCGGATTCTTGGTGGATACTGAGAAAGACAGGGGAGGATGCCGACGTGCAAGAACGAATCAGAGCCAAGGCCAGAGAACTACTCGAAAACAACCAGGTCCAGTGCGTCATCGGCTACGAGATGGGGTCGCGGGGGCAGGTCCGACCAGCTTTCATATACGAGGCCGATGACGTCGAGCGCCTGGTCTGGAACCAGGGTTGCACTCACAACCTGGTCACGTACCTCCACGACAAAAAGAAACCGGCCCGGCGGGGCGAGGAACCGCCCCGGGTGGCCATCGTCGTCAAACCGTGCGACAGTCGCGGACTGAACGTGCTCCTGGCCGAGAACCAGATCGAACGGGAGCGGGTTTACGTTATTGGTGTGGCCTGCGACGGGGTCGTGGGCGGAGCTGGGTTTCCTGCGACGAGCTTTGCGCAGCATCCTGAGCGTAGCGAGTGGGCAGGACGCCGCGCCGAGTCGAGCAACGATGGCGAATTGCAGGCCCGTTGTCTGCGCTGCGACGAACGGACGCCCCTAGTCTACGACCTGCTGGTCGGGGAACCGCCCGACGTGGATATCAGCGACGATTACGCCGACGTGGCCGAGCTGGAGGCAATGACGCCGGCTGAGCGGGTGGCCTTTTGGTTGAAACAGTACGACCGCTGCATCCGCTGCTATGCCTGTCGCCAGGTTTGCCCCGGCTGCTACTGTACTGTCTGCATGTTCGAGCGGGACGATTCGCTATGGGGCGGCATCGCCATAGAGATCAAGGAGAAAGAGTTCTTCCACCTGGGCCGGGCCTACCACCTGGCGGCCCGCTGCATCGGCTGCGACGAATGCGAGCGGGTGTGTCCGATGGAACTGCCCCTTAGTTTGCTCAACCGCAAGCTGGCCAAAGAGGTGCAAGAGCTGTTCGGCTATCGCGCTGGGATGGAAGCGATTAAAGGGCCACTGCTGACGATGTTCGAGGAGGGAGAGGAGTCACTGGTATGAAAGTGCTCATCAAAGACGCGCTGATCGCTTGGTTGGACCAGTTGGCGGACGAGGCCACGCTGATCGCCCCGCGAACGGTGGAGGGCATCGTGCTTTATCGTTCGGTGGCGGGTAGCGACGAGGTCACCTTTGACTACAGCCGGCCCAAGATGTCACTCAAAGAGGCCATCTTTCCCGCGACGGAGCGCATCTTGTCCATTGAAAAGAGCGGTCAGGAAGTGACCTTGTCCGAGCCGGCGCTGGAGAGGAAACAGATAATCTTTGGCCTGCGCCCTTGCGACGCTCACGGCGTTGCTGTTTTCGACGCGATGTTCCTGGAAAAGGAACCGGTCGATCTCAGCTACGCCCAGCGACGCGAAATGACGGCGTTGATCGGCCTGTCGTGCCCCCAGATGTGGGAAGGGTGCTTTTGCACCAGTATGGGCGGGGCGCCAGACGACCCCAGCCACGTAGACGTGTTGCTTACGGAAGTGCACGGCGGCTACGCGGTAAAAGCCGTTACCGAGAAAGGAAAGGCGCTGGTCGCCGGCCTGGACTTGCAAGAGATGGAAGGGGAACCACCCAGCCCAACCTTGCATCAAGACGACGTGCCGGTGCTGCCTCCAGAGAATTGGCCCGAGCGCTTTGCCGACCGCTACTGGGACCTGCTGGCCGAGCGCTGTATCGGTTGTCGCATCTGCGCCTACGTTTGTCCTACCTGTCGCTGCTTCGACGTGCGCGACGAGGTGGCTCAACGGCGCGCCGGTTACTCCCAGTACGATCGGCTGCGTTGTTGGGACAGTTGCACGGGGGCAAACTACCGGGTGGTCGCTGGGGGTCACAATCCGCGGGCGACCAAGGGGCAGCGTCTGCGCAATCGTTTCTTTTGCAAGTTTTTCTATTTGCTCGAGGATTACGGCGCGACCGGCTGCGTCGGCTGCGGGCGCTGTATCGAGGCCTGCCCGGTC
>CBFDAD010000109.1:0-6176 GCA_965602705.1 uncultured bacterium | reverse complement strand
CCGCATGGCCTGAGATCACGGTCCTGGCCAGGCAGATGGATCGTAAAGAGGTGCGCTGAAACAGGAAAGAGGAGGGGTTGACCATGTTTAAATCAAGAGCGCGTATGTCGGCGAGTTGCTTTTTAATTACTGCTTTGCTGCTCGTCTTTGTGCTTAACACTGCGTCGAGTCAATCTGCTGCCCCGCAAATCTCGCAAGATGATCTGACGCCGTGGGCCTATCTGCCCATTGTGCGTCGCGGACTGGCGCCGATGATTATTCGTATCACCTCTGTCTACGTCCCTCCCATACTGCGGGCGGCCTATGAGTACGTCGAGATCGAGAACCAGGGGCAAGGCGCCCAGGACATGACCAATTGGACGGTCACGGATGCGGCGCAGACGGACACTTTTGTCTTCCCGGCGTTCACGTTGCAGCCAGGCAGCAGCGTCCGGGTAAGGAGCAGTTGTGGGATCAATGGTCCGGACAAGCTACACTGGTGTACCTCAAAAGCTCCCCTATGGGATATAAAGGGTGACACGGCTTATCTGCGCGACCAGAATGGTGACCTGGTCCACAGCTATGCTTATCCTTGACTCGCCGTGTCCACTCGCCCGTACTTGTAGTAAGCGGCGCAAGCGCCCTCTGAGGAGACCATCGTCGCGCCCAGCGGCGTGCGCGGGGTGCACTGGACGCCAAAAGCCGGGCATTCGTGGGGCTTTTTAACCCCCTGCATTATCAAGCCACTGATGCAGACATCCGACTCGTGGCTGTCGATGGCCGTCACGTCGGCAAAGCGTTCTTCGGCGTCAAAGCGGGCGTAGGGCTCACGCAACCGGTAGCCGCTCATAGGGATGACGCCGATGCCGCGCCAGGCGCGGTCGCAGGGTTCGAATACTTGTTTGATGATTCGCTGTGCGTTTGGATTCCCTTCGCGTCGCACCGTTCGCCCGTAAGCGTTCTCGACCTCGGCGCGTCCTGCTTCCAGTTGGCGCACGGTCAGCAGGATGCCGCGCGCCAGGTCCAGCGGCTCAAAGCCGGTGACGACGATCGGCACGCCGAAACGAGCGGCCAAAGGTTCGTACTCCCAGTAACCCATCACCGCGCAGACGTGTCCTGCCGCCAAAAAGCCTTGCACTTGATTGGCCGGTGAATCGAGGATGGCCACCATGGCCGGCGGCACAGTGACGTGGGAGACGAGCATGGCAAAGTTGTCAATGCCCTGTTGAGCCGCCTGGTAGATGGCCATGGCGTTGGCTGGAGCGGTGGTCTCAAAGCCCACACCGAAGAAAACGACTGTCTTAGCGGGGTGTTGGCGTGCCAGCTTGAGTGCATCGAGCGGCGAATAGACGACGCGCACATCCCCGCCGGCCGCCTTGACGCTGAACAAGTCCTGCTCTGAGCCCGGCACGCGCAACATATCGCCAAAGCTGGCGAGGATCACGTCGGGTCGAGCCGCGATGGCGATGGCTTTATCTATCATCTCCAGTGGCGTGACGCACACCGGACAACCAGGGCCGTGGACCAGGGTGATTTGCTGGGGTAACAGTTGGTCGAGGCCATTGCGGATGATGCTGTGGGTCTGCCCGCCACAGATTTCCATGATCGTCCAGGGGCGGGTCGTGACCCGGCGAATCTCATTGAGCACCGCCTGGACCGCTGTCTTGTCTCGGTACTCATCCAAGTATTTCATCTCTCGACCCTGGTGCCGACCCCGTTTTCAATGCCTAATTCTTCCTCTACAGCGCCGATCTCTTTTAACAGACGCCAGGTCTCCTGGGCTTCTTCTTCGTCCAGCACGTTAAGAGCAAAGCCGACGTGGACGATGACATAGTCGCCTACCTGCGCCTCAGGCACGTAAGCGAGGGCCACCTCACGCACAACCCCGCCAAAGTCCACCTTGCCCATCCGTTCCAAGTCTTTACCCCAGATCTCAACGATTTTGCCCGGTATTCCTAGACACATAAGTTTCCTCTCGCTAAAGCACTAACATATGCTGTATGTTCCGCATCACGCGCCACACGTCCCGTTTCGCGTCTGACGCTACACTTGAAAATTTGCGATCGTTGCCTGGCCTAGTGCCAGGCCCCCATCGTTCGGTGGCACCAGTCGATGGGTGTAGACAGTAAAATCGTCGGCTTGCAGCCGGTCGATGGTCTTCCCCAGCAGGGTCATATTCTGCCAAACGCCGCCGCTCAACACGACCTCTCTCAGCCCCAGCTCGTCACGCAAGTCCCGGCACATCTGGGCTACCATCCCGGCCACGCTATTGTGAAACCGGGCCGCGATGACGCCCGTCGGTGCGCCTGCTCGTGCGTCGGCCACGACCGACTTGATGACCGATTCAGCGCCGACCTCGACCGTGTCTTCTATCTTGGTATACTGCCACGCGTACAGACCTGTTTCCTTTTCATCCACCAGCATCTCTAGCTCGATGGCTGCCTGCGCTTCATAAGTAATGGCCTGGCGCACGCCAGCGATGGCAGCCACAGCGTCAAATAGCCTGCCCATACTGCTGGTAGGCACCGTGTTCAGCCCGCGTTCGATCTGGCGGGCAACGATGCCGCGTTCCGCCGGCGAAGTGACTTGCACCGGTGCCAGGTTCTCGTCCCAGGGGATTCCCGCTGACCACAGATGAGCCAGGGCGGTGCGGTAGGGCTTGCGAATGGCCGCGTCGCCGCCGGGCAGCGGTACGTAGGCCAGGTGCGCCGCCCGTCGAAAGTCGGTATAGTCGGCGACCAGGAACTCGCCGCCCCAGATCGCGCCGTCGTTCCCGTAACCTGTGCCATCAAAGGCCACTCCAATGACCGGTCGCGAGCCATCCAACCCGTTGTCCGCCATGCAGGCTGCTACGTGGGCATGGTGGTGCTGTACCGCCACCAACTCTTGCACTTGCCACTTGCTGCTTGCCTCTTGCACCGCATACTGGGTGCTCAGGTACGCCGGGTGCAGGTCATATGCTATGATCTCCGGCTCAACGCGAAAGGTGCGGGTGAGCTGCTCGATCATCGCTTCGAAGGAGCGCAACGTCTCATAGTTTTCCATATCGCCGATGTGCTGGCTCAGAAAGGCATAGCGCGCCTTGGTCAAGCAGAAGGTGTTCTTGAGTTCGCCGCCGACGGCCAGAATCTGGCGTGTCTCGAAGGGTAGGTGGACCGGATACGGTGCATATCCCCGCGAACGACGCAACGGCAGTTCGGCGCCTCCCTGGGGGGAAACGCGGGTCACCGAGTCGTCGCAGCGGGCGTGGATGTCACGGTTGTGAAGGAGAAAGGCATCGGCCAAATCCGACAGGCGCTCCAGCGCCTCTTGATTGTCGGTGGCGATGGGTTCTTCAGAATAATTGCCGCTGGTCATCACCAACGCCACGGGTTGCTGGGGGCTGGGGGCCAACAGCACATAATGGAGTGGGGTGTAAGGAAGCATCACGCCCAAGTCTTTAATGCCGGGAGAGACGAGAGGAGAGATTGGTGAGCCCTCGCGCTCGTGCAACAGCACGATAGGTCGTTCGCGGCTGGTCAACAGCGCTCGCTCTCGCTCGTTGACGTCGCAGAACGCCTCGACTGTCTCCAGGTCGAAAGCCATCAGGGCAAAAGGTTTGTCCACCCGGCCTTTGCGCTCGCGCAAGCGCGCTACCGCCTCGTCGCTGGTCGCGTCACATGCCAGGTGAAAGCCCCCCAGTCCTTTGACGGCGACGATCTTACCCTGTGCTAACAACGCTCGCGTGGCCTCAATGGCCTCGTCGCCCTGAAGAGCGGGGCTCAGGGCGCGGGACTCGGGATTGGAAATCCACAACTCGACCTGGGGGCCGCACACTGGACAAGCATTTGGCTGAGCGTGAAAGCGCCGGTCCAGTGGATCGTCGTACTCGGCCTGGCAGTCGGGGCACATCTTAAAAGGCGCCATGGTGGTCTTGGGCCTATCGTAAGGAATGTCTTTGATGATGGTAAAGCGGGGACCACAGTTGGTGCAGTTGATGAACGGGTAGCGATAGCGCCGGTCCGTGGGGTCGAACAACTCGCGCAGGCAGTCGTCGCACATGCAAATGTCGGGAGAGATGGGCTGAAAAGCGCCGGGTTGGGCCTGGGAATGCCGGATAGCGAATTGCGTGTGGCCGTTGACAGGGACCTCGTCTACGGTCACCGTTTCGATGCGCGCCAGAGGGGGCGCTTCAGTTGTCAGCCCCGCCACAAAGCGGTCCAGTGCCTCCAAGGGGCCCTCGACCTCAATGTCCACCCCGGCCGACGTGTTGCACACCCAGCCCAGCAGTTCGTGGCGGGTCGCCAAGCCATAGACAAAGGGACGAAATCCTACTCCCTGTACCACGCCAGTGACGTGGATCTTGAGCGCGCGCGTCTCGCTGGTCACCTGCTCTTGTTGTCTCCTACCTCTTGCAGCAGCCAATTGGTCCACTCCGCGATACCCTCTCCTGTCTTGCACGACACTGGGAACAGCTTCAAGTCTGGGTTCAGGGAGAGCAGTACGCGGCGGTAGGCTTTTAGATCAAAGTCAACGTAAGGCATCAGATCTGTCTTGTTGAGCACTATGACGTTTGCATCCTGAAACATAGCCGGGTATTTGAAAGGCTTATCATCTCCTTCCGGCACACTGCCGACCAGTAGACGGCAGTGCGTACCCAGCAGGAACGCGTTGGGACAGATCAGATTGCCCACGTTTTCGATGATCAGCAGGTCAGCGTTCGACGTGTCCAGTTCCGCCAGGGCATCCCGTACCATCGGCGCGTCGAGATGGCACATGCCACCGGTATTGATCTGGTGCACAGGCACACCCGCCGCTGCTACTCGTTCAGCGTCAACGTTACTGGCAACGTCCCCTTCTATGACGGCCGCTTGGAGGCGTCCGGACAGGGCAGCTACCGTTGACAGGATGACGCTGGTCTTGCCAGCTCCTGGAGAACCCATCACATTGATGCCAAAGAGTCCTTGTTTGTCAAAGATATCGCGCAATTCCAAAGCGATTTGATCGTTGGTGTTTAGGATTTTTTCGCCGATTTGAATTTGACTCATGGATTTTGCACCTCGAGAGAATTGTTCACTGATTCTATCTGATTTCCGATACAAGTCAACCAATCAGTCGACTTCAATGCTAGCGATCTGAAACTCTCGTCCTGAAATGACTAGGAAATTCAGCGCGCCGCAGGCTGGACAGTTCCAATCATAGCCTTCGGGGTGATAAGTCGTCTCGCACTCCCGGCAGCGGTAGACGGCTGGTCGTCTCTCAAAACACAGGGTTGCGCCTTCGGCCATCGTGTCTTTGCTGAGAAAATCAAAATAAAACTGCACCGAGTCGTCCACTATGCCCGACATCTCCCCGATAACGAGGTCGATTTGCATGATCCGTGATGCTTTGGCCTGCTCGGCGTGCTTGATCGAGATGTCCAAAATGCTCTGTGTCACTGCCATTTCATGCATGTGTGCTCCTGTTGATCCGTAAATGGCTCGTACCAGAATTCGGAAGTCTATTCGCCTATTCATTATCGCACACTCGGACCACTCACGCCAGCCTGTCAGAGGTCTGGTTTTTTAGTTTTGGATGACAAAGAGGATGGGTGCAGTTGCTCTATCTAAACGATTGGAGTATAATGCCAACACTGGTGGGACTAGGGTCACAGAGGGGGGTCTAAGGAGGGCCAAGATAAACGATGGACAGTGGCCCGATCATCCTGGTTGTCCAAGGGGCCGGTCGGGACCGGCTGACAAAAATGTTGGAGCGCAACGGTTTTGCAGTGAGCCGTGCTCGCAACGGCAAACAGGCAGTGACTCAAGCCAAGGAGTCGTCGCCTGCTTTGGCTGTGATTGATCCCAGCAGTTTGCGGATCAATGGCACGCGACTGTGTCAGATGCTGAAGCGAGCTGTTGATTTGCTGCCTATCATCTGGATGTTGGATGAAGGCACAGAAGTTGCTCAAGACTGCGGAGCCGACTACTTCTTGCAGCGCCCTTGTACCGCAGATGAGCTCCTTGATCAGGTGCAAAAACTCTGTCCTCAGGTTGTTGGTGATGTTCTGTCTGCCGGTGATGTCGTCTTCCAGGTCACCAAGCGTCAGGTGCACAAAGGAAGGCGCAATCGCCGGCTAACGCCTAAACAAGCCAAGCTCCTGGAAGCCTTGATGCGTAAGCCTGGTGAGGTATTGAGCCGGCGCTTTTTGATGAAGCACGTGTGGAACACCGACTATT
>CBFDAD010000108.1:0-6180 GCA_965602705.1 uncultured bacterium | reverse complement strand
TCAGACAAGGCGTAGGGGGAACCGAGTTCAGCTTGACCCGGCGGTCGAACGGGTGACCGCCGGGTTCCAACGCCCAGTCCTACTTGACGCAGTGAAACGCAAGGTAACGTATCACGGGGGCGCCGCTCTTTTCGCGGAGATCATGCGTTGCAAAGATAGACTAACCTCATTAGTCACCAAGTTGCAGGGCCAGTTCTGCGCGCTGGCCGATCCTCAACGGCTGCAACTGCTGGCCCGGCTGGCCGGTGGGCCCTGCCGGTGCAGCGAATTGAGCGCAGCTTTGGGCTTGCGCCCCGCCACGACGGGACAACACTTGCATATTTTGGTCGAGGCAGGCCTGGTTAGGGAAACCAACGCTGGCCACGGCAGGTTCTATGCTCTGGTGCCGGATGCGTTGGCCTCCCTCCGCACCCACCTGTCCAGGCTGGTCAGGCCGCCGGTGATCTCTTTCGTGGCCAAATCTGGCACTGGCAAGACCACCTTTCTTGAAAAGTTGATCCCAGAGCTGAAAGCCCGCGGGTTGCGGGTGGGGATATTAAAACATCACGCGCACGCCACGCCCTTTGACGTGCCGGGTAAGGATAGTTATCGCTTTGCCCAGGCGGGGGCGGATATCGTGGTAGGTGCCTCCGCGGTGCAGGTGGCCGTTTTTCGCCAGGATGATGGTGCCGTTGACCTGGACGGCGTGATCGCCCGTCATTGTGGCGGCTTGGACCTGGTCCTGGCCGAGGGCTTTAAGCGTGGCGATTATCCCAAGATAGAGGTGCACCGGGCTGCGTACAACGTCGAATTGCGGTGTAGACCCGACGAATTACTGGCCTTGGTGACCGATGAAGCTCTGCCCTACGACGTGCCCCAGTTTGACCTGGAGGACGTGACCGGCATGGCTGATTTTCTGCTGGCGTGGCTACGGGAGAAGCACTGAATGTTTGGGTGCCGGATAAAGGGGGGATGCACGGATGAGGACGAAACCCAAGGTTGTGGTGCTTAGCGGGGGGTCCGGCTGCGGCAAAACCACTCTTTGCACGCGGGTCATTGCCCTGGCTCGGGCGCAAGGGTTTGAGTTGGGGGGTATTCTCACACCCCCGCGTCTCGATCAAGGTCTCAAGGTTGGGCTGGACGTGGAAGACGTCCGTACCGGTCAGCGCCGTCCCCTGGCAGAACTGATCGGCATTACCGATGGACCTGCAACCGGGCGTTGGCGCTTTCACGCGGGCGCCCTGGCCTGGGGCACAAGCGTCCTGCGCAGCGCCACGCCGTGTGATTTATTGGTCATTGACGAGTTGGGGCCGCTGGAGCTGATCCGAGGGCAAGGATGGACGATTGCCCTGGACGTGCTGAAAACCGGCGAATATCGCCTGGCCCTGGTCAACGTACGGCCGGCGTTGTTGTCACGCTTTCAGGAGCAGTTGGAAGAGGTGGAATCTCTGACCATGGCCGTCACGCGCGCCAACCGGGATGCCTTGCCTGGGCAAATCGTGGATCTGTTGGGCACGGCTCAGTAAAATCGGTGATCCTGGCGCTAACGATACCGCTGGTTGCACAAAGTGCCCCGGCGTGCTAGAATACCCCCCGTTTGCTATGGCAACTCTGATCCCGATTCAATCCACTGACCTGCTGCAGACTTTTCTGGAGCTTTATTGGTTTGCCCCCCCCGTCGCTCTTTGGAGAGCCGTAGAGGCGCGAGCGGTGGCTCGTCACCGTTTCTGCGCGCCTATGCTAGATTTTGGTTGTGGGCACGGGCGCTTTGCGGCAGCGATCTTTGGAACGGACCGCCCGATCGAAGTTGGCTGCGACTTGCTGCACTTTCAACTGGCTGTTGCCCGCGATGGCGGTGCTTATCAGGTCGTCGCGCGGGCGGACGGTCACCACTTGTCTTATCCTGACGGCGCTTTTGCTACGGTCTTTTCCAACTCGGTGTTGGAGCATATTCCCGATCCGGTTCCGGTACTGGCTGAAATTGCGCGGGTGCTTCAACCCGGTGGACGGCTCATCATCACCGTTCCCAGCGACCGTTTTCACGACTATCTGGCGACGTCCCGGTGGCATCGTGCGCGAGGTCAACTTGGGTTGGCCGCCGCCTATGAGGCCGCCATTGATCAACGACTGCAACATTATCATTACCATACGCCCAATGAGTGGGCGCGTTTGTTCCATGAGGCCGGCCTGGCGTTGGTAGGGGAGAACTATTATATGGCCCCGGCAGTCGCCGCCGAATGGGATCGTCTGAACCAGCAATACGGTATCGGCCACCGGTCTCCGTTTTCCATCCTGGTGTCGCCGCGCCTGCGTCGACTGGGGTATCAGCGCCTGATGGCGCGTTTCTTGCCCCGCTTGCTCGACCGACGCCTGCGTCCTTTTTACGAGATGAACCTCCAACCCGGTGAAGCGGGAGCCGGTTTGTTATTGGTGGCGGAAAGGGCGATTTAACCTGTCTGGTAAAGGAGCTTGAATCTCGATGATCCGAACAAGGCTAACCGACCGTCGTGTCATCATCGGTGGAGCAGCGATTGTGGCTGTGTTGGTTCTAGGGTTCATCTTTTTGCAGAGCCGCGGTGCCTCTCCTGCTTCGGATGTACCTTCCGAGTCTTCAGAAAACACAGCAGAGATCGCCGCCCTGGGCGATCAGCTTGAAGCGAGTCACGAGCCGGCGACCCAAACGCCACTCCCTACGTCGACGGCCACGCGGACGCCCCAACCCAGTCCTACCCCTAGCGCAACGTCGACCGTAACCCCGACCCGGACCCCGACCGCGACCGCGACCCGCACACCAAGGCCGGTTAGCAGGGCGGTCAGTCAACTGTCTCAGCCGCTGACAGCTACGCTGACCAATACGGTTGAGATGACTAACACCCCACCCGCGTCTTCCCTGGAGTGCCTGGACGCTACTTACCTGGCCGATGTGACCATACCTGACAACACGCACCTGGAAAAGAGTGAGGGCTTTGTCAAGACCTGGCGCGTCCGCAACAGCGGTACTTGTGACTGGCCCGAGGACACCCAACTGCTCTTCCTCCGCGGGGAGCAGATGTCTGCACCTGACAGCGTGACCGTCGGTGGGCTCGGGGCCGGTGAGATCACCGAGATTGCGGTCGAAATGGCCGCCCCGGACGCGGATGATAACTTTCAGGGAACGTGGCGCTTGGCTACCGGGGGCGAGAACTTTGGCACGCTGTTGACGGTGGTCATTCGGGTGGGCGAGGGACCGACGGCCGTGCCTAACCCCGAGGCTCCTGCACCTCCGCCGCCGGGCGGTCACATCGGCGGGGGCTTTGAAATGGGTGGACAGACCCATTCCCTGGCGCATCCCAACGAGATGCATTATGCCGGAATGACCTGGGTCAAGTTCCAGCACAAGTGGTCTCCCGGTCAGAACCCCAACGAGGTCGCCGGTCGGATCCAGTCCGCTCATGCCAACGGTCTGAAGGTGTTGCTCAGCATTCCCGGTGGCAGCGAGTACCCGTCCGGCATTGACTTTGCCGGTTATGTTGAGTTCCTGCGCGGCGTGGCAGCCCTGGGACCGGACGGGATCGAAGTCTGGAACGAGCAGAACATTGATCGGGAGTGGCCGGCCGGCACGATCGACCCGACGTCTTATGTCAATAATATCCTGGCCCCTGCCTATAATGCCATCAAGAGCGTCAACCCCAACGTCATGGTTATCAGTGGTGCTCCGGCGCCGACTGGCTTCTTTGGTGGCTGCAGTGGTGCCGGCTGTGACGACGCACCCTATATCGCCGGGATGCTGGCTGCCGGTGCGGCTCACTATGTTGACTGTGTCGGGGTTCACTACAACGAAGGCATCTTGCCCCCCTCGCAGACCAGCGGTGACCCTCGCGGCGCTAGTGGCCATTACACCCGCTATTTTTGGGGTATGGTCAACACTTATTGGGCCAACTTTGGCGGCACGCGCCCGCTGTGTTTCACCGAGCTGGGCTATGTGTCGCCCGAGGCTTACGGTCCACTGCCGGCCAATTTTGCCTGGGCAGCGAACACCACCGTCGTCCAACAGGCGGCCTGGCTGGCTGAAGCTGCCGTGCTGGCCAGTGGCAGCGGCAAGGTGCGCTTGATGATCGTCTACAACGTAGATTTCACGCTCTATAGCGATAGCGACCCGCAGGCCGGTTACGCCATCATCCGGCCTGGGGGCGGTTGCCCGGCCTGTGAGACATTACATAATGTCACTCACTGAACGGACGTGAAGTAGATGGTTGCCAAATGCCTCCTCCCGTGCTAGAATACGGCCCGTCCTGTTAGCCAGCAAGCTGAAAACGCTGCTGGCTAGCTTTTGCCTTGTACAGTGAAGCCTGGTGCAAGGCGATCATCCGTGAAAGGAGAGCAAAGACTCCTATGATAGAGACAGATTCCCGTAATCGTTTGATCACCCTGGGTGGTGTGCTCGTGATTACGGTCATAGTACTGTTAGTGGTGGCATTCTTGCCCCCATTTCGCCTGGTGCAGCGGGTTCAGGGTGGTGGTTATGTCTCTCTCTCTGCTGAAAACCCTACTGCCTCACACCAGGACGGCATACACGTCGTCGCTGTGCCAGACGACCCAGACAGCAGCTTTGGTGTCAGGCTGGATTCTGTACCGCAACTGACTTTTCTCGAAGGCTCGGCGGGGGCCGAGTTGAAACGGGCAGCAGAAGCACTGCCGTCCAACTTGCTCGTCAAGAGCCCGTATTATAGGATCTCTTTCAGCGGGGAAGCTCCTGATTCTACCATTATCGCGGTCGACATCCCTAATGGCGCCGAGCCATGGGAGACGCTGGACCTTTACACTTGGACCGGTGAGGGCTGGGAGTGGGTCGGTGGGCGCGTCGACGCCGAGCGTGCTATGATCCTGGCCGAGGTCGGCGCCAATGTCCCTGAGGACGTTGTTGTGATGCAGGCGCATGCCATCTCACCGGCCATCCTGGCTGAACTGCCAGCGGGCCAGGCCCCCGGCGCGGCGGACATCAGCGGGGTGACGCACCTGCTGCTGTCAGGGCTACTCTTGGGGGACAAGGGCGGCATCAGCGGTGATGTTACCAGTTTGCCTCAACCGGCCGTCGGTGATCGTTTTGCACTGCTGCCGTCGCTGCGCAACTGGTCAGAGGAGACCGGTAGCGTTAACCAGGCGTTGCTGGCCGACGTGTTGGCCAATCCAGGGACGCGTCAAGCGCACATCGATAACATCGTCGCCCTGGTGGTGGGTCAGGGTTATGCCGGGATCGACGTGGATTATCGTGGCGTCAGTGTTGATTGGCGCGACGATTTCAATGACTTTGTCGCCGAGCTGGCAACTACCCTTCATATGCAAGGCAAAGTCCTCTCGGTCGCCGTTGAGATGCCCGCGTCCACGGCAGATGGGGGGTGGGACACAGGTGGCTATGACTGGCGAACTTTGGGTCAAACGGCAGACGTGGTGCGCGTGCCTTTCCCCAATGATGCTGGTGTTGACAGTGGTGATTTGCAGAGTTACCTGGCCTGGGCGCTCAGCCAGGTCGGTCGCTACAAGCTCTTGGCCACCTTTTCGGCCCTCAGCCGTGACCAGGTGGGCAACCAGGTCAGCCCTATCGGCCTGGATCAGGCGTTAGCGCCGCTGGGCAAGGTGACGGGTCCTGAGGAGACGGCCGTGTCGCCGGGGGAGACGGTCAGGGTAGACCTGGGTGGTGAAGCCCTGACTACGCTCCAGCGTGACGAGAATAGCCAAACCTACAACTATAGCTACAAAGACGAGCAAGGGGCCGAGCATCGGGTGACTGTGGTGACCGCGGCCAGTTTGGCCGAGATGCTGGACGTGGCCATGCGGTATCAC
This sequence comes from uncultured bacterium, assembly GCA_965602705.1. Classification (GTDB taxonomy): domain Bacteria; phylum Chloroflexota; class Anaerolineae; order S140-20; family S140-20; genus CBFDAD01. The sequence continues at coordinate 381 of CBFDAD010000108.1, read as the reverse complement.
TTGGGTGGCGTATCTGTTGCAGGAATGCTAGAGCCGGGGGGCGACCCCACCGTGTTGAATGTGGTGCAACAGTTTGCAAACCAGGCACCGCCGGCGGCGTCGGATGCGTTGCAGGTCCTGTGGACGGTGGAAGCGCGATCCGGCGGGCAACTAGTGCGCGAGGAGCGCCCCCTGAGCGGGAACGACAGCTTTGAATGGACTGCACCCGAAGCAGCGGGGGAATACGTCATCGGCGCAGCCATTGCGGTCGGGGGTGTACAGAACGCCAGTCGGGGTGACGTTGCGATCAGCGTCGCTCTTCCGACACCGGTGGCGACGCTCACACCCACACCGTCGCCGGAGAGCACGCCCGTGACGCCCTCTGACACGGACAGATCCACT
>CBFDAD010000107.1:0-6183 GCA_965602705.1 uncultured bacterium | reverse complement strand
GGCGACTGTGGAACGCCGTTACGGGCGACACTAGATGGAACGACCCTGAGAACGAGATCGTTATCTCGTCGGGGCCATTGGGAGGCACGAACAATTTCCCCGGTTCGGGCAAGTCGCTGGTGGTGTCCCTCTCGCCGACGACCCATTCGGTGATGGACAGCAACGTCGGCGGCTACTACGGGCCCTACCTCAAGTTCTCCGGATGGGATGCCATCGAGTTGCAAGGCAAGGCCGAGAAGGACGTCATTATTTTCGTGGACGGGACCGAGGGCAAGGTCATCGTTTACGAAGCACCCGAAGGTCCCTCCGACACCTATGTGATTGGGCGGCAGATGGTCGAGAGCTTTGCGGATAGCGAGGAGGAAAAGGTCGGCGTATCCTCGGTCTCGGCAGGCCCTGGCGCTGAACATGCCTTGATCGGGTGCCTGAACTTTAGCTTTTACGACGTCCGCCGCAAGCGGGTGCGTATGAAGCAGGCCGGCCGAGGTGGCATCGGCACCGTCTTTCGCGACAAAAAGATCAAGGCGTTGGTGGTCAAGTACCTGGGCGTCAAAGGAGATACGAACAACCCGGCTGACAAGTCTCGCATCGACAAAGTCGGCGTCAAGATGCAAAAAGAAATGCACGACTTTGACCATCTCCAGTGTCACATGCGCAGCGTAGGCACGGCTCACCTGGTCGAGATTATGAACGACTATGACCTGCTGCCGGTCCATAACTATAAGTTCGGCTGCCATCCCGACGCTGCCCAGATCTCTTCGCCTGTGTACTATAAGCTGTTCACGCAAGGCATTCCCGACGGTTGCTGGTTCGGCTGCACCATGGCCTGCACCAAGGGAGTGGATAATTTTGAACTGAAAACTGGCCCTTACAAGGGACGCACGATAACGGTAGACGGTCCCGAGTACGAGACGCTGGGAGGGTGTGGCTCCAACTGTGGTATCTTTGACCCGCACTATATCATCGAGAATAACTATTACTGCGACACGTACGGCGTCGACACCATCTCCTTCGCCACGCTGACGGCCTTTGTGATGGAGTGTTACGAGGCCGGGGTCCTCAATAAAGAGATCACCGGCGGGTTAGAGCTAAACTTTGGCAACGCCGATGCCGCCATGGAACTGCTGCACCAGATGGGGCGGGGTGAGGGTTTTGGCCTCATTGCCGGTCAGGGCATTCGCCGCATGAAGCAGATTTTCGCCCAAGAGTACGGCGCCGACCCCGGCTTTTTGCAGGACATTGGGATGGAAGCCAAGGGGCTCGAGTATTCCGAGTACATCACCAAAGAGTCACTGGCGATGCAAGGCGGCTATGGCCTGGCGCTCAAAGGCCCCCAGCACGACGAGGCCTGGTTGATCTTTATGGATATGGTCAACAACCAGATCCCCACCTTTGAGGACAAAGCCGAGGCGCTACACTATTTCCCCATGTGGCGCACCTGGTTCGGCTTGAATGGGCTGTGCAAAGTGATCTGGAACGACATTGAGCCGGAAAGCAACGCCACCGCAGATGAACCCGCCAAGGTGCCCGAGCACATCAAGAATTACGTCGAGTTCTTTGTCGGCGTGACCGGGCGGGAGGACGTTAAAAGCGGCGACGATTTGGTCCGCATGTCTGAGGCGGTCTATAATTTCCAGCGGGTCTTTAACCTGCGGGTGGGCTTTGGCACCCGCGAGCACGACGCCATCCCCTACCGTTCGGTCGGACCAGTGACGGCGGAAGAGTACGAGTCGCGGGCGGAGCGCTATGACACGCAGCTCAAAGAAAAAGTGGGCTTTAACCCCGCGGGTAAGACCACCGAGGAAAAGATGGCTGCCCTGCGCGCCTATCGCGAGGACCAGTATGAAAAGCTGATCGACGCGGTTTACAAACGGCGCGGTTGGACGCCTCAGGGCATACCGACCGTGGAGACCCTCAAGCGGCTCAAGATTGACTTCCCCGAAGTGGTCGAGGTCGTCAAATCTTATCTGGGCTAGAATCAGTCAGCAGAGAACAGCCCGGTTCCCAAGAGGAACCGGGCTGTCTTTATGTCAATACAGGCACCTTTACACATTGTATACACCGATCACTATCTTCTCTGCCAGTCGGTTTGTGATTTACTGCACGAAAAGGACACTTGTCACACTAATTAAGTGACTTATTGCACTATTTGAATGACTATGATTTGGAGTAGTATAGGACCTAGATAGGTGGTTAGATCGCGAGGTTCAAAACCTCACCAACGCGATCACACCTCTCCTCCTTTCCTTGGCTGTGGTACCCACCGGGCCCCCCCCTGGTGGGTACCTTTTTATGCCAGCAGCACCTCAATTAATCGCCGCGTCTTGTCCTTGGTGTCCGACCCCAAACCTTCCAACGGGCCGATGCAAGCCGGGCAACCACTGTGGCAGCCACAACCGGAGATCAAATCGTGAGCAGCGCGTAGCAACTCGTGCAGCAGGTCATAGAGTTGAACGCTGAGGCCGATGCCGCCGGGAACCCGATCGTAAAGGGTGATGGTCGGCAGGCCGGTAAAAGTCGAGCGTGACTCAGCAACACAACCCAAATCGCGTGGGTCACACATCAGGTAAAGCGGAGCAAGCTGTCCCAGGGCGTGGGCCAATCCACCCAGCGCACCGCGCACACGCCGGGCGGTCTCGGCGCGGTGGTGACAACGTGGGCATAGCGTGATCAGATTATCGAGGGTGTTGGCCTCCAGATAGGCTTCGTTTTCCCCTCTGACGTAGCCAAACTCGCGAAAAGGGCGGATGTGATGCACGTCGTGCCGGCGATCCTGGCGTTCAGGCGCGCCGCAGGTACGACAGCGGTATCCGTCCCGCGCCCGGACCGCGTCCCGTTGTGCTGACCAATTAGGGCCATAGTCAATGGGAGCGAACAGCACCCCCTCCGCATACAGTCGCTCCAACGCCTTCTCGCCAACCCAGAACCAGGTCCCACTGGTGACCATCGTCTGCTCTGGCAGGTCAATGTCGCCCCATCCTAACGTTTCGTGGGTATAACGCTTGATCTGCCGGTAGCCCATTGCCTCAGAAGTGACCTGCACCTCGCCATAAGCGCGGTAGTACCTGGTGGATCGCGGATGGTCACCTGCTTGGCGCTCGCTCTGTTCGTATGTCTCCAGAACTTCCACCCGCTGGCTGATACTGGCATCGGTATAGTAATCCACGTCGGCCCCCTGCACAAAGGCTTGGCCTTGCTCCCAATCCAGTCGCTCAACGAGGAAGACATCCCCCTCGTGCAGGTAAATCGCGCCCTCGTAGACCAGCATCGGCGCGCTGGGCCGATCCACCTCGCCAATGACGACGCCTGCATCTCCGCTGAGGTCGACAATGAGGACCGAATCTGGCCCACCGCTGCGCAGACTCACCCCGGCAGCCGGGTATCCCTCGCCAACCCAACGATAGCCGCCGTTCGAGCGATGCAACACGCCTTCTTCTTGGGTCAAAAAATCCAGCAACGCGGTCACATCCTCAAAACCGCCAAACCCTTCCCCCGGCAGGAAGGGCAGTTCAAAGGCAGCGCAGCGCAGATGCTGCAGCAAAATCACCAGATTATCTGGCTCAATCAAAGCCTGTTCCGGCGAGCGGCCGAAAAAGTAGTCGGGATGCCGGACCATGTATTGATCAAGAGCGACGGCGCTGGCGACGAGCACCGCAACCGACCGGCCCGCTCGACGTCCCGCCCGCCCCGCCTGCTGCCAGGTGCTGGCGATAGTACCGGGATAGCCGGTCATTACGCAGGCGGAGAGTTGGCCAATGTCCACCCCTAACTCCAGTGCATTGGTCGCGACGACCGCCCGCACCGCTCCCTCCCGCAATCCGCGCTCAATTTCACGCCGCTCTGATGGCAAATAGCCGCCACGGTAACCCCGCACGCGCCCCGGGTCCAGCCCGGCGGCCGTCGCCTCGTCGCGCAGGTAACCCAGTAACACCTCGGTTGTCAGCCGGGCGCGGGCAAATAGGATCGTCTGTACATCGGCTATTAGAAAGCGAGCGGCGATGTCGCGGGCTTCCAACGTGGCGCTGCGGCGGACACCCAGAGCAGGGTCAACCAGCGGGGGGTTGTACAGAATAAAGTGCTTTTCAGCCTGGGGCGCGCCATCATCATCCACCAGCGTCACCGGCGCTTCGATCAAGCGCTCAGCCAGCTCGGCCGGATTAGCGATGGTGGCTGAAGTCAGCAGGAAGCGCGGGTTCGCGCCGTGAAAAGCGCAGATGCGTCGCAAGCGCCGCAGCAGATTGGCCACGTGGCTGCCAAAGACGCCGCGGTAGCTGTGTATCTCGTCAATGACCACGTAAACCAGGTTTCCTAATAGCTCGGCCCAGCGCGTATGGTGCGGCAAGATGCCGGTGTGCAACATATCCGGGTTAGTGAGGAGCAGCCGCGCCTGTCGGCGAACGCGGGCACGCTGCGAGCGCGGCGTGTCGCCATCATAAGTGGCCAGCCACAAATCAGCTACCTCGAAAACAGACTTCCGAGGTCTGGCAGGGCCGGCGGCCAGTAACGTGACCAGGCTTTGCAGGTTGGCGAGCTGGTCCTGAGCCAGGGCTTTAGTCGGAAACAAGTAGAGGGCGCGGGCCGCTGGGTCGCGCAGGGACGCATCGAGGACAGGAAGATTGTAAAAGAGCGTCTTGCCGGAGGCGGTCCCGGTGACGACGACGACGTTCTCGCCCCGTAGCGCCGCCTCGACCGCCCGAACCTGGTGGGTGAAGAGCTGCTCGATGCCCTGGCTGTGCAGAGCGTCGAGCAAACGCGGATCAAGGCTCTCCGGCCAGGGAAGGTACCGCGCGGGGCGAGCCGGTAACTGTTCCCAAGCGGTGACGTTGCGCATGAACTTGGGTTCGTTTCGCAGTTGGGCCAGCAAGTCGAGTAGGGCCATAGCACGCAGCATTCCTGACTCTGAATCTTTGCACGTCGCGAGGTGCTCGTTGGTCGCCTCTAGTACCCTCTAGCGCAATCCACCTGGTTGAGCAGCGGCCGGTCGGTCAGGTACCGGTGTAAGTTTTCAGCAAACAAGTCAGCGGTGCGCTCGTAATAGTTAGCCGTGAAACCAGCGATGTGCGGCGTCAGCACCACGTTCGGCATACGCCACAAGGGACTATTGGCTGGCAACGGCTCCTGGGCAAAGACGTCGAGGCCGGCGCCACCGATCCAGCCTTCCTGCAACGCCTGGATCAATGCTGATTCGTCCACTATGCCGCCTCGCGCGATGTTGACCAGAAAAGCCGTTGGCTTCATCGCCCGTAACGCTTGTACGCCGATCAGGTTGCGGGTGGCGCTGGTCAATGGCACGGCCAACACGACGTAATCACACTCGGGTAGCATCTTGCACAGTTCATCCAGGCGATAAAAGCGCTCGGGGATGCGGCCCTCCGGGTCGCCAACACCAGAGATGATGTACCCGTGGTCGACCCGATCATCACCTCGCTGGAGAGCCAGCACGCGCATGCCCAGGGCTCGGGCCAGCCGCCCCACCTCGCGCCCGATGCTGCCATAGCCGACGACCCCCATTGTCTGGCCGCGCAACTCTTGCGGGGTGAATATTTCGTGGCGTTCGTTGGGCCACTCGGCCCGGCGCTGATGGTCCAGCAACGCCGGGAGCCGGTGCGCCCACGCTAACATCAGCGCCAGTACGTATTCGCCTATGTTGATCGCGTGTATGCCACTGGTGGTGGTCAGGGCCACGCCACTACTCACGGTGGGGTGACCGATGGCGTGGTCAGCGCCGGCGCTGATTAATTGCACCCAGCGCAAGCGCGGTGCCTGAGCGAGTGCGGGTAGCAACTTCCAGCTACAGAGCACCTCCACTTCAGACCAGGAATCGGGCGGTAATTCATTGGGCTTGCGGATGGTGTGCTGGATCAGCCGCAGCCAGGGTGACACGGCGCGCAGCCGTTCCAGTTGCTCGTCGCTAAAGCGGACCGTGCTCAGAACGTATACAGGCTCCATGGATGATCGCTTCCGTCCCTCAAACCGTTTATGATTTATCCTCTATGGGCATAATGGTGGCCTGGTTGGCTTCGACGATCTCCGCTTTCAACTGGCCTTTCGACAGTTCCTGCAGGGCGGCCTGAAACGCCGGGAAACGCTCGACGGCGAAGCGGGCAGTCACAGTCACATCGACGCCAAAATCCTCGTCCAAAATCTGGCCGTGCTGAGCCGCGACGAGTAGACGGGCACGCT
>CBFDAD010000106.1:0-6223 GCA_965602705.1 uncultured bacterium | reverse complement strand
GATTTTGACCGTCCGTTCCGAACCAAGCACTCTACAAACCCTTGGCCTTCCTTGCAATTGTCGGATACTATATAATATGCGTCCGCACCCTGTCAAGGTTTTTTCCCGTCTTCTTCGATTTCTTGACGGTTCTGTTTGACTTTCTCTCGCCATTGTGAGTCCTTCCACTGAAGGACGCGGCACTCTCATGCCCTCGACAGCCCCACCGAGATTGCTTCGGCACTATCGTGCCTCGCAAAGACAGAAGGGGGAGAGCCTCGCAAAGACAGGAAAGGGGAATGCCTCACAAAAACGGGAAGGGATCCCCGCAAAGACAGAGAGGGAAGTACGTCGCACGCACATGGAGGAAGGTGTGATTGCGAGCACCTGAAACGTGCGCGGCAATCCCGTTGGCCAAATTCCAAATGACAAAGCTCAAATGTCAAAAGAACGCGTTCGCATCGTCCTCTTAACGGAGATTGCTTCGGCCGGCGAAAGCCAGCCTCGCAAAGACAGAAGGGGGAGAGCCTCGCAAAGACAGGAAAGGGGAATGCCTCACAAAAACGGGAAGGGATCCCCGCAAAGACAGAGAGGGAAGTACGTCGCACGCACATGGAGGAAGGTGTGATTGCGAGCACCTGAAACGTGCGCGGCAATCCCGTTGGCCAAATTCCAAATGACAAAGCTCAAATGTCAAAAGAACCCGTTCGCGTTGTCATCTTAGTGGAGATTGCTTCGGCTGGCTAAATCCAGCCTCGCAACGACGGAAAGGGACACGCCCCTCGCAATCACAGGAATTGGCCGCCCAGAAAAGAAGAGTGGTGGGGGCGGGGGGGGACCCGGGGGTGTTTTGGGGCTACACAGCGTTTTTTACAACTACCGAGCAAACACGACCGGTGCAAGAGACGGCCGGAGTCTCCGGCTCCGGCGCGGCGATCAACATCATCACCGGCTATAGCTATGGCCTGATCAGCATCGTCCCGTCCGTAATCGGCATCGTGCTGGCGTCACTGATCGCTTACTTTGTGGCCGATGGATACGGGATGAGCGGCGTCTACGGCGTGGGCGTGAGCGCAGTGGGGATGCTGGCGGTCAGCGGTATGATCGTCTCTTCCGACGCCTATGGGCCCATCGTGGACAACGCCCGTGGTATTGCAGAGATGGCGGGCATGTCCCAGGAGGTCATCGACACCGCCGACGTGCTCGACGCCGCCGGGAACACCGCCAAGGCGATCACCAAGGGCTTTTCGATCAGCGCGGCTGCCCTGACAGTGCTGGCCATTTTTGCCGCCTACGCCGAGGTCGTGCAAGGGCGCGGTTACGAGTTGGACATCAGCTTGCTGGACCCCCTGGTCATCGCCGGCATGCTACTGGGCGCGATGACACCACCGTTATTTAGCGCTCTGACGATGCTCTCAGTGACGCACAATGCCTTTGACATGATCGAAGAGATCCGCCGCCAGTTCCGCGAGATTCCAGGCATCCTGGCCGGCACCGTCAAGCCCGACTATGCTGCGTGTGTTGGGCTGGCTGCGCAGGGTGCGTTGACCTCGCTGCTCATCCCGGCATTCCTGGCCGTCTTGTTACCCTTGGTCGTGGGTTTCCTGCTGGGTCCTAACGCTCTGGGCGGATTCCTGGGCGGCAGTATCTTCACCGGCGTCATCTTTGCGTTGCTGATGGCGAACGCTGGCGGCCTGTGGGACAACGCCAAAAAGTACATCGAGAGCGGGCACTATGGCGGCCCTGGCTCCGATGCACACAAGGCCAGTGTGGTGGGCGATACGGTGGGCGATCCCTTCAAGGATACCGCCGGGCCGTCGCTGAACACACTCATTACAGTGATGGCGCTGGTCTCATCGCTCTTTGCACCCATCATCGTGGCGTTACACTTGTTCTAAAAAATACAAGCCTCCACGCTCCCATGAACGTGGGGGCTTGTTTCTCCATCATTCTCGCAGGACCTAAAATCAGCCTTTCCACCTTCAACTTGACGAACCGGTAGAAGCGTGTATACTTTCCAGCAGGAGAGGTAGCATAGTCTGGCCTAATGCGCGCGCCTGGAGAGCGCGTGTGCCGAAAGGCACCGTGGGTTCGAATCCCACCCTCTCCGCCAATCCTGATCGGGGCGACCGATGAATCGGCCGCCCCGATTTGACAATTCCTGGGCTTCGCGTTACCATGTCTTTGGTCGTGCTAGATGGGGAGCTAGCGGTGCCCTGTACCCGCAATCCGCTATAGCGGGATCGAATGCCCCTTTGAGGGCTGACCCGGCCCGGGTCTGCTTTGGCCGGACGGCGTTGAAAATTGGGTCCTGCGCGGCGAAGGCCTTCGAACCCCGCCAGATCCGAGAGGAAGCAACGGTAAGGAGTTACCTTCGGGTGCCGCAGGGGTGCCTGATTGGAGCTAGAAGGTCACGGCAAGACGAGTCAGGCAGTTCGACAAGGGGTGCACGACCAAGACTTTATCCGGGGACGAGAGTTTTCTCGTCCTCTTGATTTAGCGAGTGAATGGGGAATGGCAGTTCGAGAAAAGACGTGGCAGCTAGAGAACAGGGCGCCCCCAGGCGCGGGCCGGCACCGAGTGCCCGGTCTGTTGGCTGCGCCAGTCTTTTTGGCCCTGGCCGCCTTTTTGATTGTAGGTTACCAGCGCACGTTAACCCGCGTGAACCTGGTCGTGGATGGTCAGGTGCGAACCCAAAGCACGCACCAGACGACCGTCGAAGCGGTGTTACGCGAAGCAGGACTGACGCTTCACCCGGAAGACGTGGTGGCGCCCGCATTGTCAGAGCGCCTGGTCGCCGGCACGACCATCACCGTGCACCGGGCATCCCCGGTCGTCGTCGAGGTTGACGGTCGCACCATCCAGGCCCGCACGCAATTGACGCGGACCGCAGAGATACTGACGGAGCTGGGCATCAGCTTGAGCCCGTACGATCAGGTCCAAACCCTGAACAATCCGGCTCAAGCCGCGACGTCCGACCCTCCCCTGCACTTAAGGATCGAGCGAGCCGTGCCGGTCACCCTGCAAGAAGCTCAGCGCCCACCCCTGTATTTCTATACCACAGCACAAACCGTCGGCGAGGCGCTGAATGACGTCGGCATCGTGCTGTACCTGGCCGACGACGTACGTCCCTCGCTGAGCAGCTCCATCAAGCCGGGCACCCGCATCTCCATCGACCGCTCAGTACCCGCGACCATTCTAATGGACGGACGTACGTTTCGCACACGCACACACCGTTCCACCGTCGGCGAGGTGCTGGCGGACCTGGGTATCTCGTTGCAGGGGCTCGACTACGCCGAACCAGGTCTAAAAGCCCCCCTGGGTGACGAAGCAACCATCAAGGTGATTCGCGTGCGCGAAGAGATCCTGGTGCACCAAGAGACCATTCCCTTTGAGATCCAGTGGGCGCCCGACCCCGAGCTTGAAATCGATCACCAGCAGGTCGGGCGAGAGGGCGAATTAGGGGTCTTTGAGCGCCGCATCCGCGTTCGCTACGAGGACGAGGTCGAGGTCGCCAGGTGGACCGAGGCCGAATGGGTGGCTAAACCAGCTCGTCCCAAGGTTCTCAATTACGGCACCAAGATCGTACTGCGCACCATCGACACGCCCTCGGGGCCGGCGCAATACTGGCGTAAATTCCGTATGCTCGCCACGTCCTATAACGCAGCTTCGTCAGGCAAAGCGCCAGATCATCCCCGCTATGGCATCACCCGCCTGGGCTGGCAAATGCGCTTTGGCATCGTCGCCGTCGACCCGCGGGTCGTCCGGCTCGGGTCACAGGTGTACGTACCAGGCTATGGTGTCGGCGACGTCGCCGACACGGGTGGCGCTATCCTCGGCATGCGCATTGATGTGGGCTACGATGACGACAACCTGGTGTCCTGGTACCGTTGCGTGGACGTATATCTGCTGGCACCCGCTCCTGATGACGTGGATTATATCTTGAATTCCCTGTCCCATCCCAGGTGCCGCTGAACAAGAGCGCTTCTAATCTCGGTCTCACCCTGGAATTGGAAATGGACCCCCGTTCGCTGTTGCGCCAATTTGATATCAGACCCAAAAAGAGCCTGGGGCAGAACTTTCTCGTCGATGAAACGGCCGCCGAGCGGATCGTGGCGGCCGCGGACCTGTCACCGCGGGACAGTGTGTTGGAGGTTGGCCCTGGGTTAGGGGCACTGACGCGTCACCTCGCGCCAGCGGCCGCCCGCGTCGTCGCCGTCGAACTTGACCAGCGCCTGATCCCGGTCCTGGAGCACACGCTGGCCGCCTGCCCCAACGTCCAAATCGTCCACGGCGACATCCTGAAACTCGATCCGGCCTCCTTGCTGCCCCCAAACTATAAAGTCGTCGCCAACATCCCTTACTATATCACCTCGGCCCTGCTGCGTCACCTGTTGGAAGCCAGTGTGAGTCCGGCGTTGATGGTCTTGACCCTGCAGGAAGAGGTAGCCCGGCGTATCGCGGCGGCCCCTGGCGACATGAGCCTATTGGCGGTGGGCGTGCAGTTCTACGGCCGGCCACGAATCGTCACGCGGATCAAGGCAGGAGCCTTTTACCCCCGGCCCAAAGTCAATTCGTCCGTGGTGCAGATTGACCTGCGCCCCGAGACGCGGCCGGCGCTGGACGTGACCGACGTCGACCTGTTCTTCAAGCTGGCACGGGCCGGGTTTAGCCAGCGCCGCAAGCAACTACGCAACGCATTGGCGGCCGGGCTGGGGTGGCCCCGAGACGAGATCGACGCGGCGTTGACGCGCGCGGAAATCGACCCGCGACGCCGGGCGGAGACACTGAGCCTGGAGGAATGGGCCGCGCTGACTCGCGCATTTGCCGAGGGCTGAAGAATCAAGCTAGATGGACATCGGAATGGTATCTTCTCAAAAGGTAGGGGCAATCCCTTGCGGTTGCCCTTGTGGGCAGATGCAAGACCTGCCCCTACCCCGAATTATTGAGAAGATACTCGGAATGCTTGGAAGGATACGGATTGCAAAGCCCGAGCTTCAGGCGAGCTCCCGCTTCCACTCGGGGCGGTCAGCCGCGCCGCTGGCGTCCAACTGATCCCAGTAAGAGATGAGCGGGTGACCGGCATAGAAACCCCGACACGCCTCGGGCAACAACGATGCCAGGCGTGTCATCATCAGCTCCGTGCAATACTGCATATGCTCGCTACGCGAATCATCCCCTCTGGGGGGCAAGAAGAAGAGGCGCGCGATTTTGACCTGGACGGTCGCCCGACGCAACCGCCGTAGACTGGGATAGACCTTGTCAGTGTAAGCCAGGCCGATGGGCAAAACAGGCACGTCCGCTTTAATCGCCAGATAGGTCGCGCCACTCTTGGCCTCGATGAGCGCGCCGGTTCTACTGCGCGTGCCCTCAGGAGCCACCCCCAAAGGGCGACCCGCCGCCAACAATTCCAACACCCGGCGCAGCGCCTTGCGGTCGCTCTGTCCGCGCCGCACCCAGACCGCGTCACACTGATCCATCAGCCATCCGACGAAAAAATCTTTGCGGTGTGCCATCGCTGCCATGCCGGTCATTTTCAACCCGGCGGGTATCACGCTTAGCACCACCGGGACGTCGGCTGAACTCAGATGGTTGACGATGAGTAAAAAGGGTCCCTGCTCAGGAATGTACTCGCGGCCCGTGACGCTCAAGCGAGAGAGAATACGCGCATAGAGTCCCAGCATCCGATGAATGACGCAACAGAACATAAATTCCCTCGTGCGCACCCTGCTATGGGCCGGCCAACCGCGCTTGCACAGCCACGTTATAGCTGTCCGGTAAATCTTCGTTGGGCATCAAACTGACGGAAAACGCGCTGTCAGCGCCGGGGGGCAAATCGTCGGGGAGCCTGGCCTGGCGAAAGCCAGTGACCTGCCCTTCCGCGTCATAGGTCGTGACGACGACCATAACCGCCGTCACGGCGAACTGACCGGGATTGGACACCCGGCCCGTGACTTCGAACAGGGAGCCAGCGGGACCAGCCTCAGTCTGGCTGATCTCCAGTTGGGCGTAGCGCCCGGCCGGTTCGCCCGAGGCTTCGGCCCGCACAGGCGTCACCAGGAAGCGGTCAAAGCTTTCCGGCGGCGAGGCAAACAGGATACCAAAGGGCGCTCGCCCGCCTGGAGGAATGAGATCAAGGGCGCTAGACACGGTGCCAGCCAATAGCTCCTCGCCGGCGGCGTTGAACAGGGCTACCCGCAATTGAACGTTCTCCAGCGAAGACGGCGTGCCGTTGACGATCTCG
>CBFDAD010000105.1:0-6266 GCA_965602705.1 uncultured bacterium | reverse complement strand
CTGGTTGGGGGTCAGGTCCATGTGCTCGGCCACCGGACAGCCACTGGTGCATTTCATGCACTGGTAGCACAAATAAACATTCTCGCCGATGTCATCAGCGATGATCTGGGCCAGCGATCGACCGGTCATAACGCGCTTTTCAGCCATAATCTCACCTCGGTTGTATGTTGTGTGTTGTATCTCATATCACGTACCTGGCTCTTTGCCTAGCAGCTTCTCAATCCGCTGCAGCAATTCGAATGGTTTAATCGGTTTATCAATGTAATTCTCAGCGGCGATTGTGATCTCGCCTGGTGGGACCAAACTCAGGCCGTTGGAAAGGCTGGTCAACATCAAAACTGGGATGCCGGTCAGCACTGGGTCGGCCCGCAAAGCTTCGAGAGTTTGGAAACCATCTTCTACCGGCATAATCACGTCCAAGATAATCAGGTCAGGCCGAGCCTTTCGCGCCTTGGCCAGCCCTTGTTCTCCGTTGTGGGCCACCAACACCTCGTAAGGGGCGCTCTCCAGAACGGCACACGTCGCCTCGATAAAGTCGGGGTCGTCGTCAATCAAAAGAACAGTCGGCTTGTCAGTCACTCTTTGGTCTCGGCCCATTCTTTGCGCTTCATCTCCAGAGTGCGCAAATGTCTGGGAATGCGCACGGTAAAGCAGGTCCCACTCTTCACACCCTCGTAAGGGCTCTCGACTTCAATTTGGCCGTCGTGGGCCTCAACAATCGCCTTGGCGACCGACAGCCCGAGCCCGGTCCCGGCGACCTCTTCAACGTTGCGGCTCCGGAAAAAATCTTCAAAGATGTGCGGTTGGTCTTCCTTGGGAATACCCATCCCCTCATCCGCGATCTGGAACACCAGTTCATCGGGTTCATCCCACCCTCGAAAGGTCACCGTGCCCTCTTGGGGCGAAAATTTGATCGCGTTGGACAGCAAATTGGTAAAGACTTGACGCAACCGGCGGCGCGCGCCCACGATCAACTGAAACTCGGACCATTCTACGTTGATGTTGATGTTTTTCTCTCTGGCCGCCAGCCGTACATCCTCAACCGACTCCGTGCCCATCTCCGCCGGGTCAAACCATTCAAAATCTGCCTGAATCTGCTCCGGCCGCATCCGTGCCAGGTCAACCAGGTCGCTGATCAAGGAACGCAGGTCCGTGACGCGCAGGGTGCTGCGCTGCAAAAATCTGCGCTGCTTTTCCGTGACCTCGCCAGCGTAGCCGTCGAGGATCACGTTCAAATAGTTCTCGATAGCCGCCAGCGGCGCTCCCAGCTCGTGATAGACGATGGACAAAAAATAAGACAACGCGTCAACAGCGTTCTGGTAACGACTCTTGATGAGTGCGGCGACGAGACTCATCAGTTTGTGACCGGCGCCAGGATACCGCTGTGCCAGGCTCCTCAGCCCGGGACCATCCAGGACAATGGCCTGGGTTGGTTCCATGCAGACAGCGGTGGCAGTATAAATGTGAGGCGTAACTAAGGTAGACCAGCCAGCTGTCTTACCCGGTCCCACGTAACCCACTGTCGCCAAACGGGTCTTGGCACCGCGACCCAACCGCAACTCTTTTTCCAAAGACAGCTTGCCTTGCTTCACGATAAACAGCCGCTCGGCCGCCTGGCCTTCGACCAGTATTTTCTCCCCGTCTGCGTAGGTCACCTCACGACACAGCTTGGCGATCTCCACCAACTCCTCGTCGGTGAACACTTTGAAAAGCTCATACTGGCGCAACATCTCAACTGTAATTGCCACTTTACTCAATCATTCCTCTGGTCGGTCTCGACAAAAGCCCGGTCGGACGACCTCGCTTTTATCAATGAACAGATAAACTTGGTCCCGGTCTGATCGGGACGGCAAGGGCTCTCGACCCAAATCTGCCCGCCGTGGGCCTCGACGATCCGTCGCGCTGTGCTCAAGCCAATCCCAACTCCCGGTACGAACTCTCGACGGCGGACCCGGAAATAGTCTTCAAAGATATGAGGCAGGTAACCAGGCGAAATCCCGGCCCCGGTGTCCGTCACCTCGATCCGGATACAACCGGCATCGTCAAACAGTGCCAGCGTCACCTCCCCGTCCTGGGGGGTAAACTTGATGCCATTATCCAGCAAGTTGACCAGTAGCCGCCGCACCCGCCTGGGCGAACCCTGAACACTCGGCAAGTCAGGCGGGATAACGCTTTTCAAAACCACGCCGTTCTCCCGAGCCCGCGCAGCCACCATCTCAAGGCTCTCTTGGGCGATCTCGACCAGACAGATGGGTTCGATCTCGGCCTTGATACGTTCCTCGTCCAATTGAGAGGCATCGAGAAAGTCATTGATGAGCTGAATCATCGCCTCCAAGCGAACCAGGCTACGTTCCAACCACCTACGCTGCTTCGACTCAACCTCGCCTACATAGCCGTCGAGGATCGTCTGGATATAATTGACGACCACCGCCAACGGCGTTTTGAGATCGTGGGAAGCCAGCGCCAGAAAAAAACTGCGCATTCGATCCAATTCTCGCAGTTCCTGCTGGACCCGCTCCAACTCTCGTTCCCTTGCCTGAGCCTGTTCCTCGCGTTGCCGTCTCAGCTCAGCAACAATGCGCGTGGTAACAAAGGCCACCAGGCTCAACGTGTTGGAAAAAGAAACCAAAACGGCAACGACGAATTCCCCACGGTGAGCCAATTCAACTGGGAGAAAACCGTCCAGGTGCACGTGGGGCACCCAACCAGCGTACTCGAGCCCCACCAACGCCGCAAAGAGACCAATAGCCAGCCCCGTCGCCCAGTAAATGTCTCGCGCCGGCAAAAGAATGCTACCAAAGCCAACGTGGACAAAGTAGTACAGAAAGAACGGATTCTCCACACCACCGGTAAAATGTAATAGAATTGTTAAAGTCAACAGATCAGCCACGACCTGCACGTTGGCAAAGACCCGCCCCTGGTGTACCAGGACCCCGCTCGGCAGGCCGGCCTTTGGCTCTCGCCTAGCCCACCAGAAGAAAAGTAGATTGTACGCCGCCAGGATAACCACAGTCCCCACAAGCGGAGCCAAGGGATATTCAATCCCCAGCAACCCTCGGGTCAAGACGACGATGGCGACGATAGCCGCAACGGCTAGCCAGCGCAAGTTAATGTACTGGCGCAGCCGGCGTGACAGTTCGACTTCTTCTGGCGACACTTCCACCAGGCGTTCGTGCGTCCAATCGCTCACATCAAATCGTATCCAAAGGCACTTGGATGCAACACCCTTTACTGCATGCAATGGACGCCGCGCTGAAATCCAGATTAAAAGGCTCTGCAGGCCAAGTCCAACCTCGAAAAATACGGCTCGCTAGTCGTCGAACGTGGGCCGCGGCAGCAGCCCAACTCCCTCGACGATGGGCCTGACCGCCTCCTCCCACTCAATGGCCATGATGTGTACGCCGGCCACCCCCTCGATCTCTTTGGTCTGCTCAATCTGCTCAATGCACAGCTCAATGCCCCGCTGCCGCAGAGCTTTTCGACGAGCGGCCTTCTCCGACTTGGGGATACCCTCCAGGGACTTGACCATCTCGTCCACGTAATAGTCGGCTACGATCATCCCCGGCACCTTATCGCGCATGTAGCGCGCCGCACCACTGCTTTTGAGCGGGCCGACACCGGCCAAGATAGCGACCTTTTCGTGCAGTCCCATATCCACTACCCGCTTCATATACTCCCTGAAGCGGTCCATGTCGTAGATAAGCTGGGTCTGGATAAACTGCACCCCGGCAGCGATCTTTTTGGCCAGCCGGTAAGGGCGAAAATCAAAAGGATCGGCAAAGGGGTTGGCCGCCGCACCGACTAACATCGGCATGGGTCCACCCTCAACCTCGTCTCCGTTCTGAAAGTGTCCTGCGCCCATACCGCGGATCATTTGAATCAACTGCATCGAGTCAAGGTCGTGAACGTTCTTGGCGGTGGGATGATTGCCAAAGCTCTGGTGGTCGCCTGACAGCGCCAGCACGTTGCGCACACCCAAGGCATAGGCACCGAGAAGATCACCCTGCATCCCTAGCCGGTTACGGTCACGGCAGGTCATCTGCATGATCGGTTCGAGTCCCTCTTCAACCAGAATGCGCGCAGCGGCGATGCTGGACATACGCACGATGGCGGTCTGATTGTCCGTCAAGTTGACCCCATCCACGATCCCCCTGAGAAACTGGGCCTTGCGCACAATCTCCTCTCGCTCCCAGCCTTGGGGCGGCCCCAGCTCACCCGTGACGACGAACTCACCGGAGCGAATCACTTTCTCCAAGTTACTGCCAGCATAATAGCCGTTTGTGTTGATTTCGGTCATAAGTTCACCTCGTGAGTTGCGAACTGCAGAATGCCAATTGACACACTCGCATTCCGTTGTTAATCTCCTTCTTCCAGATTGCGCAAGTCTTCCCGTATGATCCGGCGCAGGCCGCCGTCCCGGCTTGTGGACCAGTTCTTGGGCGGCATGATCTCATTTAGCAGGTCGAGCTGGTTCCGCTCCGCCATGCGATCATAGATCAGTTGCCAGACGCAAGAGATATCGGGATCGACTTCACAGACACCGTTCTGTGAACCGCCACAGGGTCCGTTGAGCAACTGCTTCGAGCAGCGGGCGATGGGACAGATGCCGCCCGTCAGTCCCAGGATGCAGTCGCCGCAGGCCTGGCAGCGCTCTTCAAACACCCCTGGTTCTGTCGGCATGCCGAGGAAGGTGGTATTCACGCCTGGAATGACCGGTACGTCCGGGAAGCGTTCGGCCATCGCCTGCACGCCGATGCCGCAGGCCAGGCTCAGTACCAAATCATACTCGTGCACCTTGGCCTCCAGCGGGTCAATGTACTCCCACTCGCACTGGCGTTGCACCGTCTCTTCGTCAAACTGTCTGGGGGCCCCAGCAAGCTTGGTGGCCATGCGCAGCGACGATGCGAGGATACCCACCTCTTTGGTGCCACCGGCAAAGCACACCGTGACACAGGTGCCACAACCTAAAACCAGGATTTTTTCGGCGTCGCCTACCAGCTCTTTGATCTCTTCCAACGGCTTTTGTTCAGCTGTAATCATAATCTTGCCTCCTACGATTGATAGACGGTCACCTGCACTTTCACGCAGGTACAAGTGAGACGGTAGATAGTGGGCGCAGAGAATAACCTGTCACCCATCTACCCGCTCACCTTTTCCCCTTACTTAACGGATTCGGGCCAATGTCTTTAACTTTTTGTGTCATCTCGGCAGCAAGTTCAGCAAACCGCGCCCCCATGGCCGAGGAGAGATTGTACATCTGCACGCGTTCGCCGCCAAGGCCAATCTGATCTAACAATCCAGCGACGTATTCGACCCTACGTTTGGCAACCAGATTACCTTCCAGGTAATGACAATCTCCTGGAAGTCAACCGGCGACCATCACACCATCAATGCCCCGCTCAAAAGCGTGGAGCACTTGCACCACGTCCAGTTTTCCAGAGCAGGGAATTCCGATGACCCGCACGTTGGCGGGGTATTGGAGCCGCATGGCCCCGGCCAGGTCAGCGGCGGCGTAGGCGCAATGGTGACAGCAAAAGGCCATAATCCTGGGCTCAAAGCTATTCATCTCGCTCATCTTGCTCTCCTCGCTCCCAATGAGTCACTCGCATCCGCCTAATACGAGTGGCTAACCTGAAATAGCCGCGAAAGCCATTCGGCTGAGCGCTCAGCCTGTACTCATGATGAAGCCGCTGGCTCGACCGCTTGCGTCTCGCTCGGCGGGACTGCTTGCGTCCCGCTCGCCGAGAAAAAAGCGTTTATCTTGACCTCCATCTGTTCATCCCGGTAATGGGCGATTTGAATCGCCTTGGCCGGGCATTCACTGGCACAGATGCCGCAGCCGCGACACTGAGCCGGGTTAATATAAGCCGCGCCGATGATGCCACCAATGCCGACCAGTTCGGCGCTGATTTGTGGCACGCCGTAAGGACAGACTCGCACACAGGTCAAGCAACCGACGCACAGCACTGGGTCCACCTCGGCCACGACTCCGCCAACACTCAACTGCTCTTTGCTCAAAATCGTCGCCGCACGCACCGCCGCCGCTTGAGCCTGGACGATGGCCTCGTCCAGCAGCTTGGGATAATGCGCCATCCCGGCCATAAAGACGCCGTCGTTGGCAAAATCCACCGGGCGCAGCTTGACGTGGGCCTCCAAGAAAAAGCCATCCAAATCCACACCGACCTTGAGCTTGGTGGACAACTCCTGTGCCCCTGGCGACGGCACGACCGGTGTGCTCAACACCAGCATATCGGGCCGGAGCACCA
>CBFDAD010000104.1:0-6290 GCA_965602705.1 uncultured bacterium | reverse complement strand
GATCATCCACTACCTGGACGGTTGCGCTATCGGGAAATCCGAGTAGAATGAACACAGGAGTGTGCCAATTCTGTACCCGCTAGGATGGCAGCCTACGTGACGATTTCAGAGACACTCTCAACAGACACACATAAGCGACGATTGATGGCCGAACTGGATCGGTTACGCCAGCAACTGGCGACGATGGACGTTCAACGAGTCATCCTGTATGGGTCGCTGGCCCGTGGCGACGTGACAATCTTTAGCGACATCGACTTGATCATTGTCCAAGAGACCAAAGCCCGCTTTCTCGACCGATTAGAACCCTTCTACACACAGCTTGACCCGAGAACTGACGTGGACATCCTGGTGTACACCCCTGACGAACTGGCGGACCTGGCGACCTGGAATCCCCTGGTGCGCCGGGCTTTACAGGAAGGAAAAGTCATCTATGAGAACCCAGGCTCAGTTTGATCATCCAATGCTACACGAAAGGAGACGAGGCGGGTAAATTGCCGCCGCAAGACCATGAAGATTCTCGTAACAGGTGGAGCAGGCTACATCGGTAGCATCGTTACAGAAGAGCTAATCAACCAGGGAGACGAGGTCGTCGTCATGGACAACCTGCTCTATGGACACCGCGAGGCGGTCCATCCGCAAGCTGAGTTCGTCCACGGCGACCTGGCTGACCGGGAGGCCATCAAGGCGCTATTCGACGCCCACGACTTTGACGGCATCATGCACTTTGCCTCATACACGCTGGTCGGCGAATCCATGGCGCAACCTTTTCTTTACCTGGGCGACAACGTGCGTAACGCACTGCACCTGCTGGAAGAGGCCGTCGCCCACGACGTGAAGCGCTTTATCCTCTCATCCACCGCCAATCTCTTTGACGACCCGGAGCGCATGCCGATCGACGAAGAGGAGCGCATCATACCAGGCAGCCCCTACGGCGAGAGCAAAAACATCATCGAACGCATCCTGGCCTGGCTCGACCGGATACACGGTTTGCGCTACGCTGCCTTGCGCTATTTTAACGCGGCGGGCGCGTCGCCCACAGGTGCCCGGGGTGAGGACCACGAACCTGAGACCCACCTCATCCCCCTCGTCTTGAAGGTCGCTCTGGGCCAGCGGGACAAGGTGGTCATATTCGGCGACGATTATCCGACCCGCGATGGCACTTGTGTGCGCGACTATATTCACATCGTGGACCTGGCGCAGGCCCACATCCTGGCCCTGCACGCACTGGACGAGGGCAGCCGCACGTATAACCTGGGTAACGGCCAGGGCTACACCGTCAAAGAGGTGATCGAGACTTGCCGTCAAGTGACCGGACACCCAATCCCGGCTCAGGCCGGCGCACGCCGCCCCGGCGACCCTGCCACCCTCGTCGCCAGCAGCACCAAAATCCAGCGCGAACTGGGGTGGGAACCGAAATATCCTGACCTGCGCACCATCATTGAACACGCCTGGGGTTGGCACCGCACACATCCGAACGGTTATAGTTCCTGAGACTTGGGACGATGCGCATTGCCATCAACGGCTGGTTCCTGGCTCAACCCCACACCGGCAGTGGACAATACACCTGGCAACTGCTGGCGCACCTGCCGCAGATCGCGCCAGAGCACGAGTACATCGTGGTCACGCCGGAGACGAACTACCGCATCACGGGTCACGAATTGCCGCACCAGGAGCCGTTCAGGACTCGTAAACCCGGGCTCCGCAAAGTCTGGTTTGAACAAGTGACTTTTCCGCGCGCCTGTGGCAGGCTGGGGGCGCACCTGGCTCACGTGCCTTACTGGGGTTCACCCCTGCGGCCCAAGGTGCCCACACTCGCGACTATCCACGACCTCATCCCTTTGTTGCTGCCAGAGTACCGCGGCAACGTCCTTGTACGGGCTTATACCCGCCTGGTCCAAAGCGCTGCCTCACGCGCCGCCCTGACCCTGACCGATTCACAGGCATCAAAGCAGGACATCCTCAATCACCTGGGTCTGCCCAGTGAACGGGTGCGCGTGGTTTATCTGGCCGCCGGCTCAGCCTTCTCCCCCACCCCGCAACCCGACGACGCCGACATTCGCACCCATTACGGCCTACCCGGCGCCTATATCCTCTACATAAGCGGCTTTGACGTGCGCAAGAACCTGGCAGGCCTGCTCCAGGCGTGGGCTCTCGCCCAGGGGCCGCGCGGCGAGTTTACGCCGCTGGTTATTGCTGGCCGTCTACCACAGCATTCGGCCTTTAGCCCTGACCCGCGCCAGATTGCCCGTGAGCTAGACATTAATTCCAAGACCCTGCTCTTCCCCGGCCCCATCGAGGAGGCACACAAGCCGGCCGTGTACCGCGGCGCAGTGTGCTTGCTTTTCCCGTCGCGTTACGAAGGTTTCGGCCTGACGCCGCTGGAGGCCTTGAGCTGCGGCGTGCCGGTCGTCGGCAGCAACGCCAGTTCGCTTCCCGAAGTCGTGGGAGACGGCGGCGTTCTGGTGCATCCCGACGACGCCCGGCGCATGGCCGATGCCCTCATTGCCGTCGCCACTGACGCCGGGCAGCATAGCACGCTCGCGGAGCGCGCGTTGGCTCAAGCTGCCCGCTTCAGTTGGGAGAAAACTGCGCACCAGACCCTGTCGGCCTATGAAGAGGTGTTCTCATGAAAAACCTGGGCCAGGGGGACGATCGAAGGCGTCCGGATTACAGCCACCTGTTCGGCTCTCCCGAGCAGTGCAGGGCATTGCGAATCAGTTGATGGGCCACCTGCGTCGCGCTGTTCCTTTTATCGGCGGCCTGGGCCTGGGTCTCTACGTAACCCGCGTAGTGGCCGAGGCGACGAGGGTCGCCTGGTCGCTCCCCGGACTGCTGACACTGGCGATCGTCACAGTCAGCGCTGGCCTCGTCGTGGCCCGATTCGTCACCCGGCAACCCAAACTCAGCTCGATTGTTGATATCCAGCTTGGCCCTGGCCCTCAAACATCAGCCACACACAAGGCACGCCCCCCTGTGCTATGGGCTGCCCTGTTCCTCTGGTTTTACGTCCTCTGGCCTCGCCAGGATCCCACCGTCGCGTGGGGGGCGGGGCTGACGGCACTCACCGCCTGGCTCTTGGGGACGACGAACAAGTCTGCCAGCGTGAAACATCGGAGCTACAGGTCTCCGAACTTTAACACCTTTATCTTTCTCATCAGCCTCGTGCTGTACCTGCTCACCCTCTCCCCTGGCCTTCAGCCGGCCGACGGGGGCGAGTTTCAACTGGTCGCAGCTCGCTTCGGCGTGGCCCATCCACCCGGCTACCCGCTCTACTCGCTGCTGGGCGGCACCTTTGTACGTCTACCCCTGGGCTCGAACCCTGCCTGGCGACTCGGGCTCTTTTCGGCCATCACGGCTGCGGCCACCCTGGCTCTGGTTAGCTACACCGCTCGCCAGATGACCGGCAGCGCTATCGCCGGGGCCGTCGCTGCCCTGGCCCTGGGCTCCGCCACCACCTTTTGGGCCACAGCCACGACTGCCAGCATCCGGCCCCTGACGGCCTTTTTCACCGCCCTGATCCTGTTTTCCCTTAGCGCCCCACGCTTTACGTTTCACGTTCCACGTTTTACGCTTCACGCTTCACGTTTCACGTTTCACGTTTCACGCTCCACGCTTCACATCTCACGTCCCACTCTCTTCGCCCTCGCTCTGGGTCTGGGCCTGGCTCATCACGCCTCCTTGATCTTTTTCGGGGGCGTCGCCCTGGTTTACCTGCTACTCGTCGACCCATCACTGTTCCACCAACCCCGACGCTGGTTCGCCCCAATAACCGCCCTGATCCTGACCCAATTGGTCTGGCTCTATTTGCCGCTGCGCGACGCCGCTGGCGCCCCTTTTGCGCCGGGCAACCTGACTACCTTTGACGGCCTTACCCAGCACATCCTGGCCAAAGGCTTTGGCGGTGACATGTTTGCCTTTGCCACACCGGAGCACCTACCCGACCGCCTGGCATTGTTGCCGACGCTTCTACGTTTCCAATTTAACCCGCTCCTGCTCGTCGCGGCTTTGCTCGGCGCGCTACTGCTGCTGCGACGCGACTGGCGCTGCTTCATACTGCTCGTCGGTAGCTTCACCCTGCATACCTTTGTCACCCTCACCTATCGTGCCCCGCAAACGGTAGAGTATGAGATACCGGCTTATGTATCGTTAGCACTGTTGGTAGGCCAAGTGGCAGGCAAAAGTGGCCAGGAGCAAAAGGGCAAATGCAAGGGGGCAACGCAGGCCTCTACCCTTTCCTCCTTGCTGCGGGCATGCCCTACAAGAGCGAAGCTGGGCGGTATTCTCGGGGTTTCGATCATCGCTGTGACATTGGTCGCTGGTTTTTTCAACCTCGTCGCGGCCTGGCCCAGTTTTCGCGATTTGGCAGGGCGAGACGACGCGCGAGAGTACGCCGAGTCGCTGCTGGAAGCAGTGCCTGCAGAGACCGTGCTGCTCAGTAATTGGCATTGGGCCACACCAATGTGGTATTTGCAGCAGGTCGAGGGGCTGCGGCCTGACGTACAGGTCAAATACGTCGCACCGCAAGGCGAGTCACTCGCCCAGAATTGGGTGGATGCAATCGCCAAACACGCTGTCGAAGGACCCGTAGTCGTCGTGCGCTACTTTGAACCGCAGTACCTGGGGCTGCCTTATCGCTTCGAACCACTGGGCCCAGCCTTTATGGTGCAAACGGGGCCAGGGGAACAGCTTCCCCCTGGCCTTGAACCGCTTGACGTTAACCTGGGTGGACAGGTCAATTTGGTAGGTTACGCGCTCGAAAACGGTGAGAATCTGCGTCTCAGCCAGCCAGCGGTGCTCACCCTGGCCTGGACACCGCTCCAGTCGCTGCAGGGCGACGTCGCCATCTTTGCACATTTGTTACAGGCAGGGAAACTGGCCGGGCAAGGCGGCGACCGGCGACACGCGGCGACAGACTATGCGCCTGGCCAAATCATCCTGGATCGCTTCAAGATTTACCCCTTTGCAGGCGCGACGCCTGGCGACGTGCAACTAGCCGTCGGCGCTTACCGGCCCGACGCGCCCGATGCCCCCCGCCTGATCACTGACGACGGCACCGACCACGTTTCCTTGGCCTCAATGCGTTTGCTTCCCGCCGACGCACCACCCATCACCAGCCGTCCCCGACTGATCCCCTTCGCCCAAGGACCAACGCTGGTGGGCATGGATTGGGACACCACCGTCCCCGACCAGCCGCGCCTCTATCTGCATTGGCAAGGCCGCTCTAGCCCGACGACCCTAGACATCGCCATCCGCCAGGGAGATGAAATACTGGCTCAGGCTCAAGTTCGCCTTCCAGAGACGGGGTACGTCTCCACAGTCCACGATCTGCCTCAACCGGTGGAACACACGCAACCAAAGAACGCCGCATCCCTGGTGTTGACCGCGAACACACGCGCCATCAATGCGTGGGGCCTGGCTCGCGAACATCTGCCCTTGCCCGCTCCCCGTCCCGGCGAGCGTTACGTGCCCATCGGCGGCGAGATGGTGCTGACCGCCGTCCAGGTTGATGAACAGAGGACCCTCTCTTCCGGTGACCGGTTGCGCTACGACTTGCGTCTGGTTGGGACCCAACCGTTGCTGCGCGACCGTATTGTCTCCGTCTCGCTGGTCGGCCTGGCACCCGATGGGAACTGGGCTTGGCGAGACTCGTCCGACGGCGTACCTGCTTTGGGCGCAATCCCCACCCTCAAATGGATTCGCAACTCAGCAGTGCTCGATCGTCATCGGCTCACTCTCCCACCGGACGCGCCGGACGGACCGGCTCCGTCCTGGCTCCAGGTCTACGATCATTTCACCCAGACCATCCTACCTCCCCTCGACGCACGCCTGTTGAGCCAGGGACTGTCCATCCCACTTGACACCTGGATGGTCAGCGAACCACAGAACAACTAGCAACTTTTTGACTTTTCCCCTTTACTATGTTAAGATTAATATTGTCCTTATTCGCCTGCAAATCATTCGCCCGGTGTCTCATTCTAGTGGACTTATCCGCAATGTGATCCTTGTAGCTCAAACACAGAACGATGTTGCATCTACAGCGCTGCGGACGAAAAGAGCATAGCTAGACCGTTTTTCAGCTAAAGTATCTCCACTTGTTCGTCCCACTTGCTAACACGAGGATGAGGCACGGGCCAAGAGTAAAGTGGGATGAGTTTTGAGTCTGTTATTCGCCTGATCGGCATGATTGTGTTGGCCGTGCTGGGTTGGCAAGTTGGCATTTCGTTGACCAGCGACTCTTTCCAAACCCAGGGCCGCTACGTTATTGTGCTATCGCTGGCCGGTGCAGCGCT
>CBFDAD010000103.1:0-6295 GCA_965602705.1 uncultured bacterium | reverse complement strand
GAATCGCCCCGGTTTCCTCGGCCACCTGGTTCACCTGGCTCTTGGGTACGAACAGGAACTCGGCGTCCGAGTCAATAAAGCGGCTGATGAGCCACGGACAGGCGACGCGGTCCACGTGTACGTGCGAACGAGTGATCCATTTCATTGTCTTTTTCCTTCCTACAGTAGATGGTAGACCATTGATGGGCTTTTGATGATTTCCCGTCAATGGCTACTGTATTTTATCTGTTTGACTCAAGTCCTTGCCAAACAGGGCAAAGTAAAGGGTCCCCAGCACCCCAAAGCCAAACGCCGTCACCAAGTTGAGCGTTGCCGAGGTTTCCCATAGAAAGGCGCCGCCAAAAGCCGCCAGCGAAACCACGACGTCACGGAGCAGGTAATACACGCCAAACGTGCCTGCCTTTTTGCCCTCTGGAGCCAGGTCCATAATCAACGCCTTGCGCGTTGGCTCGCCAAACTCTTTCATGCCGCGAATGATAAAGGCCACGACCATGGACCAAAACGAGCGTGAAAAAAGCAGAGCCAGCGGAAACAACGTGAAAAAACCAAAAGTGACGACGACAAAGGGCTTTTTGGTGTTCTTGTCTGCCAGGTAGGCCACCGGGACGTAGATCAGCATCGCCGTAATCATCTCGATTGTGGTCAAAACACCAAACTGCACCGGCGTGATGCCGTTTACCTTGACGCACCAGACCACCGCAAAGGCGTACGGGATTTGCTCACAAAACCGCACTAGAATGTCCGACACCAGGAGATTCCGCAAGGCCGGGCTTATCAATGCCAGGATACGCCGCGGGTTCCCCTCCACCTGGCGCGGCTGTCTCTTGTCTTCGATCATCACCTGCTGGAGCACCAGCGAAACGGCTCCCAGAATGATGGCGACCACGAACGCCAGGCGTACACCCGTCTTTTCTCCAAATAGCCCGATCATCCACCCGCCCAGCAGCGGCCCCAAGGCCATCGGAACCCGGCGCACCAGCGAGTGCATCGAAACGCCCATCGTACGCTTGTTTTTGGGCAATACACTGGACACCATATCCATCGTCGCCGGCAGCGAGATGGCCGTCCACGACAGGAAAAAGATCGAGCCTATGATCACCGCTTGCCAGTAGGGAAAGATGACGACGATCAGGTAGCCCCCCATCGCGATCAGGTTGAACAAGATCAGCGCCCGCTTGTAGCCCAGCCGATCACTGGCATAGCCACCAGGAAAGGAGTAGAGCGCGCTGAGCAGGTTGTCCATCCCGTTCAGCAACCCTATCGAGAACGCGCCACCCCCTAAGGCGACCAGGTAGAGGGGCAAAAACCGCTCGGCCATCTTTTCGCCCAGACCCACCAGGATCACCATAGCGAGCAAGACGAGCAGATTCTTTTTCAGGCCCAAGAATTCAACAATCTTCTGACGCCGTTTCATGTTTTTGATTGTGGGATTGTGTTATTCAGACTCGGATTATTCCGACTCGTCCTCGGCATCTCGCACCAGGATGATGCGCCGAAAGGCCTCGGCGTACGTCATCCCGTGTCCTACTGCGCGTTCCCTGGCACCCCGGGTGATCCACTCGGTGGGGTCCCAGTCACCCATTTGGCTTTTGTGCTGGCGCAGCGCCTGGATCTTGCGCTCCAGGGTCTCGGCGACGTCCACCCACGTATTCGGTTGATCGGTGCCCCACAGGTAGACCTGCTCTACGTCGTGCGGCGACACCCCCTCCTTGGCCAACTCGGGGAAGACCAGGGGCATGGCGGCTGCCGGAGCAACTGCGTCCACCGCGGCCTGCGCCGCGGCACGGTGGTCGGGGTGATTGATGTACTGATCGCCGAAGAAAAGCACGGTGGGGTCGCCACACAGGACGACCTCAGGCTTGTGTTGGCGGATGGCGCGCACCAGGTCACGACGCAGTTCCAGCGTCGGCTGGAGCACGCCGTCACCATAACCCAGGAAGATGACCTCGGCTACGCCCAGGACGCGGCAGGCCTCGCGCTGCTCCTGGCGACGTATGGCGGCCATTTGCTCGCGGGTCATGTCGGGGTCGCGAGTGCCCACGTCGCCGTCGGTGCACAACACGTACACGACGTGGCATCCCGCCTGGGTCCACTTGGCCACTGTGCCGGCCACGGTGAACTCGGGGTCGTCGGGGTGGGCAAAGATGCCCATAGCGCGCTGTGGAATTCCGTTCTCTTTCATCAACGATGTCACCTCACTGATTCGTACACACGCATTGTTTCCTGGGCCGCCCGCGCCCACGAGAATTGGGCCGCCTGGGCCAGCCCCTGTTGACGCATCTCCTGGCGCAGCTCGGCGTCGCGCCACATTTGGCCAATCGTCGCCGCCATGTCCTCCACGTCCTCCGGGTCAAAGTAGCGGGCGGCCTGTCCCCCCAGTTCCGGCATGCTCGCGGCCCGGCTGCTGGCTACCGGTGTGCCGCAGGCCATGGATTCCAATATCGGCAGGCCAAAACCCTCGTACACGGACGCCAACACGGTCAGGGTGGCAGCGCTGTAAACGGCCGCCAGGTCGGCGTCGGGCACAAAGCCGGGTCGCACCACGGCGTCCCGGTGCTCGAAACGCTCCAGTTTGGCCATAAAGTCGTGGTACAGCCAGCCCAGCCCGCCCACGATAACCAGCCGCACATCTTGTCCCTGTCGCCGCAACAGCGCCAGCGCATCCAGCAGACGACTCAGGTTTTTGCGCGGCTCGATGGTGCCCACGGTGAGCAAGAAACGCTCAGGCAGGCCGTAGCGCGCGCGAACCGCCGCCACCTGTTCTGGCGGCGCTGGCTGGAAGCGTGGGTCGGCGGCCTCATAAACGACGTGGACTTTGTCCGGTTCCACGTCCCAGAGACGCAGCAGGTCGGCTTTGCTGTGTTCGGACACACAGATGATGGCGTTGGCGCGACGGCAGTAGAGCGGCAGGGCGGCGTTGAGATACCAGCGGTTCAGCCGCTTGTGGTGCTGGGGGAACAGATTAAAGATGAGGTCGTGGACGGTCAGCACGGTGGGGCAGCCCCGCAGGGGCAGCAGCAGGTGCTCGGTGGCGTGCAAGAGTTCGCAGTCGGGCAGCAGCCGGTCAAAGCCCAGGCGTGCCAAGTGGCCCAACCAGACCGCCATGCGCCACGGCTTGTAACCGGCACGGACGCTGCGGGTGCGTTGGCCGTCCAACCACGCGGGTACGTGGCTGTCGCCGCTGCGGTTGTAAAAGAAGGCAAACCGCCCCGGCGCCTCTCGGAGCAGCGCCTGCGCGAGGCTATCGGCGTAACGTCCCAGGCCGGCCTTGGCGTGAACGGCAGGCGAGATGTCCAGGTAGATTGGCATTCATTCCTCGGCCGCCGGTTCTTCCGGCGGCGCTTCGCCGCGCAAGAAGCGATCGATGTCGGCCGCAGCGGCCTTGCCGGCGCCCATGGCGCTGATGACGGTGGCTGTGCCGGTGACGACGTCGCCGCCGGCCCAGACCTGCGCTTTGGTGGTCTCGCCGTTCTCTTTGTTGGCCACGACTGTCCCCCAACGGGTCCGCTCCAGCTCACCCGCGTTGCGGAAGACCAGCGGGTTGGGGCGCGTGCCCAGGGCCACGATGACGGTGTCCACTTCCATGTCGTATTCGGAGCCCTCGATAGGAATGGGGCGGCGGCGTCCACTCTCGTCGGGCTCGCCCAGCTCCATGCGAATGCACTGCATCCCGACCACGTTTCCCTGCTCGTTGCCATAAATCTTTACCGGGGTGGTGAGGAAATCAAAGATGACCCCTTCTTCGTGGGCGTGCTCGACCTCTTCAGCGCGCGCCGGCACCTCGACCGCCGAGCGGCGGTATACGATGTGCACCGCGGGTGGCTCAGTGCCATCCTGCTGGGCGCGCATGGTGCCCAGGCGCAGGGAGGAGCGGGCCGAGTCCATCGCTACGTTGCCGGCGCCGATGACCGCCACCTTTTTGCCTACCTTGACCGGCGTGTCGTATTCAGGGAAGAGATAGCCCTTCATCAAGTTGACGCGCGTGAGAAACTCGTTGGCCGACATGACGCCGTTGTAATTGATGCCGGGGATTTTCAAAAAGACGGGCAGGCCAGCCCCGGTGCCGAGAAAGACCGCGTCGTAACCTTTATCGTTGAGTAGTTCATCGATGGTGTAAAGCAGTCCAACGACGGCATCCGTCTTGACCTCTACGCCCAGCCGCCTGACGTAATCCACCTCGGCCTTGACCACGGCTTTGGGCAGACGGAACTCGGGAATGCCGTATACCAGCACGCCACCGGGGTCTTGCAGCGCCTCAAAAACAGTGACGCCATGTCCCATGCGAGCCAGGTCGGCGGCGCAGGTCAGCCCGGCCGGACCCGCGCCAATGATGGCGACGCGTTTACCCGTAGGCGGCGGCAACGTGGGAGTTTCGGTCCTCTCTTGCGCCAATTCCCAGTCGGCCATAAAGCGCTCCAGGCGGCCGATGGCCACTGGCTTGCCCTTTTTGCCCAGCAGGCACACGGCCTCGCACTGGGTCTCCTGGGGACAGACGCGGCCGCAAATCGCGGGTAGATTGTTTTTCTCCTTGAGCAGTTGAGCGGCCTCGGGCAGATCACCCTCGCGCAGGGCCAGGATGAACTGGGGGATCAAGACCTCGACCGGGCAGCCGGAAATGCAAGGCGAATTCTTGCACTGCAGACAACGCTCGGCCTCTCGTTGGGCCGACTCTAGCGTGAAACCCAAGGCGACCTCGTTGAAATTGGTCGCGCGTTCGTCCGGATCTTGGGTCGGCATCTCCTGACGCGGAATTTTCATCCGATCTTTAGCTTTCAATTCAGCCACGTGTGCTTCCTCCCTCACAGATCAATTGTCTTGTTCGGCCAGTTGCGCTTCCAACCGGCATTTATGCTGCCATCGTTCGACCGCCAGCTTTTCTTCGTCGCGATAGAATGCCTGGCGGGCCATAAGCAGGGTCCAGTCCACCTGGCGCCCGTCGAACTCGGGGCCGTCGACGCAGACGAATCGAGCGCCCTCCTGCAATTGAACGCGGCAACCGCCGCACATGCCGGTGCCATCCACCATGACGGTGTTCAGGCTGACGATGATCGGCACGTCAAAGGGTGTGGCGGTCTTGACGCAGAACTTCATCATGATGGCTGGCCCGATGGCCCACACCTTTTTGATCTCGTCGCCATGGGTCTCCAATAGCTCCTGGAGCGGTTGGGTGACCAAAGCCTTGCGACCGTAGGAACCGTCGTCCGTGCAGACGATGAGTTCATCGCTAACCGCGCGCATCTTTTCTTCCCAGAAAAGCAGGTCTTTGGTGCGCGCGCCGATGATCGAGAGCACCGTGTTGCCCGCCTCTTTGAGCGCGCGTGCGATGGGATAAACCGGGGCGATGCCCACGCCCCCGCCGACGCAGATCACGGTGCCGAAATTCTCGATCTCTGTGGCGTGCCCTAACGGCCCCATGAGGTTCAGGAAAGCGTCTCCAACCTCATAAGTGCCCATCTCCATCGTGGATTTGCCCACCTCTTGGAATATGATGGTGAGCGTGCCGGCCTCGCGGTCAAAATCGGCGATGGTCAGGGGAATGCGCTCGCCGTGTTCGTGGGCGCGCACAACGACAAACTGCCCGGCCTGTGCCTTGCGCGCTACATCAGGCGCGCTGATGACCATCAGTTTGTTGACGTCGCTCAGTACTTGCTTTTCTAAGATCTTGTACACAGTCTTGCCTCCAAAAACTTGCAAAAAGATGAAATCTATCTTTTCCTTGTGTAATTACTAGGATAGCATGAGTCTATGTCCCATAAAGTCGCAAACGTCGGCTTTTTTCGATGATGAATGTCATATCCACCTGTCAGGGCACAGCAGTCGCACCAGGCGTCGCGTCCGTCGTGGGGAGGGTCCAGCGGAAGGTACGCTTGTCACTGGGGTAACTGGCGGCCGTGTAACGGGGTTCCCCCGTTGCACTGGTGCCTGCCAGGCGCACAACGGTCACTTCCCAGCTATATTCGTGCACAGGGTCGTCGGGCGAAGGCACGTATTCTTCGCCCAATCGCACCAGCGTGGTCCTGACGTAGATGCTCTCTACCGGCGCTTCTTTATCCAGGCGACGCAGACGCACCGCATACCATTCGTCTTCGCGTAGTAAACTAACGGCGGTCCACTGGAGTGGCACCAGTGGCGTGCTCACGGTGGCCCCATCGGCTGGGCTGAGCAAGGCCGGGAGTGCGTATTTGGGAATGGACGTCGGCGTGGCATTGGGGTCCATGGTAGGCGTTGGCGTCGGGACGGGCGTGCCGCACGGGATTTGCAGCACTTGATTGATGGGCAGTTGTGAGATGTCTAC
>CBFDAD010000102.1:0-6340 GCA_965602705.1 uncultured bacterium | reverse complement strand
GCTTTGGCGACGCGGATATAGTCTTGCTGGAGCACCTCGATCATCTCGGCGCGGAGAAACTTGGTAAAGACGGCAATTTCTCGCGTCGAGAGCGCCAGCGTGGGCAGGATTGAACGCCTGATACTCTCTAGCGGCTCCTCGCGAAAGGACACATAGCCCGAAGCAGGCAGGATTTGCAGACGCACGGCAAAGAAGAGAATCAAGGTCAGACCGAGCCAGAAGATAGGCACAGCTAAACCCGTAACCGAGAACAGCATTAAACCCTTGTCAAAAAGCGAACCGCGCTTAACCGCAGCTAAAATGCCGACCGGTAAGGAGATAAAGAGCGAAAAGATGATGGTCGTCAGCATCAACTGAATCGTCGCAGGCAAGCGACCGGCGATGAGCGAGACCACCGGCAGGCCGCTCCAGTAAGAATTGCCCAGGTCACCACGCAAGACACTGCCAAACCAGATCAGGTACTGCACAGCCATTGGCTTGTCCAGGCCCATCTCGTGGCGTAAGCGTTCGACCACCTCGCGGTTCTCTGGCAAGTTGGCCTGCACCCCCATCTTCAAGATGACCGGATCACCAGGTGTCAGACGCGCCATAATAAAGACAATCACCGAAACAATCAACAGCGTCGGAATCAGTTGTAGGAAACGTCGGAGGATATAGACACCCATAGTCTCTCCAGATCGATGCTTCCAGCCATCAGCGACGGCTTCTAGATACGCGCTGATGGCTGAAAGCTGATGACTGATAGCTAGTTATCTAGCCGCAGGTCGGCCCACTTTAACAGACGCAGGGCATTAAAGCTATCGTAGCCCTGGACTTTGGCCGAAGCAACGCTCAGGATCGGGTTCTGCTGCAAGTAGATGATGGGGCCGACTTCCTCGATCGTCTTGCGCTGCAGTTCCGTGTAATACTCTTGTCGCTCCGCCTGATCAACCGTAGTGGCAGCCTTGGTCATCAGGTCCCATAACTCATCGTTCTGCCAGGCGACCTGGCCATAGCGCGCTGAGCCATGGATGTTGGGCGTGTAAAAGACCTCAAAGCCACGATGGGGTTCGGGCGGCAGTGGGCCAGCGTTGAACAGCAAGGCATAATCGTAGCTGAACCACTTTTCCAGCCAGCTCGCGCCGTCCAACACCTCGATCTCAAGGTTGACGCCGATTTGATCGAGGCAACTCTTCCAGATTGCGCCGACATCCTGGCCCGTCTGCGAACCGACGCCTGTGGTGTAGGTGATGTCAAAGCCGTCAGGTGTCGCTGATTGAGCCAGCTCGGCTTTGGCCTTCTCAACGCTGAACTCGTAGCCCAGTTCCTCTACTGCGGGGTCATAGGCCCAGAAGGAGCTGGGTATTGGGCTCCACTGCTGCTGCCCGATACCAAAGAAGACAGCGCGGTTGATGGTGTCCTTGTCCAAACAATGGGCAAGGGCGCGGCGGGCATGTACGTCCTGCAACGGCGGATTGTGATCAATGACCTCGTGGATCATGATCAGATCCGTGCTCGGCAGGTTGTAGACCAGAAAGTCACGGCTGCCAGCAAAGCTACCCACATCGGCCGGGTCAATCGTGAGGATAGCATCGATCTCGCCAGCGCGCAGGTTGGCGATGGCGGTGGCGACGTTGGGGATAACGCGCAATTCAACGCGGTCCAGATAGGGCTTGCCCTCCTCCCAGTAATCCTCAAAGCGCTCCAGGACGATACGGTCGTTGGGGATCCACTCCTTGAACATGAAGGGACCAGTGCCGATGGGCTTTTGAGAAATCTCATCGACCGTTTCTTTGTCGATGATGGGAATGACATAGATGCTGCCCAACCACGGGGCCCAGGGCTCCGTGAGCTTGACTTCCACAGTATAGTCATCGAGCACTGTGACGCCGGTCACGTCCGCCGTCTTGTCCTCACTCGCCTCCGCCGCACCGACGACGCGGGCCAGCTCGCGAGCGTAGACCTTGCCCTCTTTGATCATCCACTCAAAGGTGAACTTTACGTCCTCGGCCGTCAACTCGCGGCCAGTGTGGAACTTGACCCCCTTACGGATATGAAAGATAAAAGTCTGTGGATCCACGACCTCCCAGGACTCGGCCAAATCGGGCACCATATTGAGGTCTTTGTCCCAGGTGTAGAGGGTGTTCCAGAGGCCTTGCATTTTTAGCGTTTGGAAGTCGATGGTCGTCGTGCGACCAGGGTCAAAGTCAGTCACGTCACTTCTGATGGCTATGCGAAAGGTGCCGCCCGCTTTCGCCGGTTCAGGGGTCGCTGTAACCACTTTTTCCACGACCTGCTCTATGACCTCCGGCGTGCCCTCGACAATGACGGTCTCTTGAACTGTTTCTTTGACGACCTTCTCGACCTCGACGACGACGGTTTCCTTGACGATCTCGGTTTCGGTCTTGGTGCATCCGATCAGCACAGCCAGGATGATCACCAACCCCAATAGATGGGACCACTTGTTGCGAGACATTCTTTCCGCCTCCTATTAATATGACATGCGATACGCTAGTTTGAATCGGTTTATGGTGTCATAGTTTTCGTAGATCTCGGTCTCTAGTCACCATGACGCTGCATGTTACTTGGCCGTAGTTGAGCCTCACCTCCTTTCGAGTGTAAAACATTCCTAGCAAGCCCCAGAGCGTGTCTTCGCGAATGAAGAACAAGGGATTTGCCATCCGGTCAGCAAATCCTTATGTGGGTTGATGGGCAGCGATGTAATCCTTGATCACGATCCGCTTGCCCGTGGCGAGAGCATCACGCGCGGCGCGCTTGACGTACATGGTGTGTTCGACGGTGTCGACGTTGGCGCGCGGGCGGCCGCCGCGCCGGATGTGATCGATAAAAGCCTCCAACTCGGGTTGGGTGCCGTGCAGATACTGCGAGCTGCCGCTGAAATAGGGTGCGGCGAATGAGGGGTTCCAGACTGTCTCATTGACGCTGTCAAAACGCCCCTCATAGCTATAAGTTTCCGACAACTCACCGAGAAAACGCAGCTCGAAAAAATTGTTGGCGGCCAGGGCGGCAGTGGGCGATGAGACTTCCAAGCGCTCCATGTTTGCTAGCAGCGTGATATGCTTGGTAAAAACGACGCTGGCAACGTCGCCGTTATCGAACTCGTAAAGAAAAGCTTGGCCACGCTCGCCACCCACACCTTGCACTGCCTTGACAAAGCCGTTCATGTGAACAAGCAAATGGATCATCAAATGCTCGCCATAGTAATAACGTAACAACCACAGGCGAGGCCCTGGGTCGCGCTTGCGCCACTCCTCGAGAATGCCCTTCATCTTGACATATATCGGAGCATAAACCCGCGAATAGCCGAACTGAATGACTTTGCCCGTCTCCTGTTCCAACTGCCGCAGCCGCCGTCCACCCTCTGGGGTCATGATGCCTTGTGTCTCAACAAAGACATGCTTGCCGTTTTCTAGCGCGGCGCAGGCAATCTCTTCCAACATTGGGCTGGGCGTAGCTACAAAGACCGCATCAACGTTGGGATCGGCGACCAACTTGGGCCAACCGACGTAGCACGGCACCTTGAACTTCTTTTCGGCGGCCCTGGCCGTCTCCTCGCGCCTGCTCGCCAGCGCCGCCAGCTCGACGCCCGTCATGACAGACAGGCAAGGCATGAAAATCCCCCGTGCCTGGAAGCCGATGCCGACGATGCCGATGCGCACCGGCGTCTCTTCGCTGGTGAAACCCCCGTGAAAAGCCATAATACATCCTCCTCGGTCGTGCAAGACTAGTGTTTGCTTATCGATCGTGCGCCTCTAACCACCACCGCTCCTTCTTGCCGCCCACCTCGTAACCAGGGTCGGTTGGCAGAAAGATACGACAGCGAGAAAAGAAAGAACGAATGGCGGCGTAGGCGAATTCGTGTTCGGTCCAAGAATCGGGTAGTGAGGCAACGAAGGACTTGAGCGCCTCATGTATAGCATAACGATCCCGTTGTGCCGCCTCGATGACTGATTCCACGCTGTGGCCGCTATAGGTCAGAAAGGCTCGCAACGTCGCGAGGTAGCGTGGCCGTGCCGCCGGACGCAGTCGAATCAACCACAGTTCAACCGGGTCGGTCGTGTCAGCACGCACAGCAAGCGGGATGGGATCGACTTTAAGGGCCAAAGCGTCGTAACTCCGTACACAGGTGAATGGGCGCATCATCGCCCAACGATCGGGCCGGGTTGCGCCTGTTGCCGCAATGAGACGTATTTGAACGCAGTTAAGGTCATAGTAAACAGCGCCGGCGAGTCGATCAAGCAGGACGCTCTGGCTGATAGCCTAAATCTACCGAGATGTTGGTGGCGATTTTTTTAACCGTTTCCATGATTCGCGGGAGCGAATCGTCCGTAACTTCTATAGTAGTCGCGCTCACACTGACGGCAGCCACAATTCGGCCACGATGGTCGCGGATAGGACATCCAACGCAACGCATGCCGATACTGGTTTCCTTATCGTCGCGCGTGCAACCGCACTCTCGCGCTTCACTCAGGTTCTCGACCAATTGATCAACGTTTGTGATAGAGTTGGGAGTGACTTGAGGCCACGGAGAGGGCGGGAGCAACTGTCGTAGCTCATCAACCCCCAAATCCATGACCAGCGCTTTACCCAGTGCTGACAGGTGTAAAGGTGATCGTTCGCCGATCAGGCGATCCCTGCTGAGGCTGAGAGGACTTGTGCCCAGCCTGGTCAATATGGTCACCGAACTGCCCTGTTCGAGGATACCCAGAGAGGATGTAAAACCAAGTCTTTGCGCCAGCTCTTGAAGCCACGGGTTAACAACATCAACCAAAGATTTGTTGCTCAGATAGAGGTTGCCCAGGCGGAAAGCTTCTCTGCCGATACAGTATCTTCCACTTGCACTCTCTTCGAGGAAACCCTCCTGCGCCAGTATATTCATCAGCTTAAAGACCGTGCTGGACGGGATGTCGGTTTCTTCGGCAACCTCCAGGTATCCTCTTTCGGGGTGATCGACGCTGAAACTCTTGAGGATGTTTAAAACGCGTTCAACTGCCCGTATGGAATATTTGACTTTGGCCATAATTAAAACCTAAAGAGGACAATATTCTGAAATAGGATTTCGAAATACGGTTTCGAAATTAGATTTCGAATAATATACCATATTTTGCGCTTGATGTCAATAGGCACTTTGTCGTGAAATGGGCAATCGCACTCAGCCACCGTCACGGCTAGCCTGAGCAGTACGCCCTACCTTGTGAAAGAAATCGGGGGGCACCAAAGAATTGATGCCCCCCTTTCCCTTAGCTCTGAGTGATAACGATGGTGGATTGGGGCTCGTCACTCCCGAGCGAAATCCTCTCGCACCCGATCCAACAAGATAGGATCACCGACAAGATCCAGGGCCACGCCAGCCAGCGCACAAGCGCTGGTCAGCATCCCCTGCAAAGCCAGTTCCTCCCCTGAAGCCCGGGCGACCTCGGCCGAATGCCAGGGGATTCCCTCCGGATGAGTCCTGATGTAAAACATCGCCGCAGGCACGACGTGACTCACGTTGCCAAAGTCAGTGGAGCCGCTGCTGTGACGGAGCTCCGGATTCAATGGCTCCCCCAACCCCGCCAGGTTCGCAGCGATCAACTGATTCAGAGGCCGATTGACGCGTGTGTTATAGACCTTGGTGACGCGCGACACGTCCACCTGGGTGCCGGAAGCCAGCGCACCGGCGCGCGCGCACTCTTCCACCCGCGCGAAAACTTGCTCCAGCGTCGCGGGGTCGCGATCCCGCACCATGAACCGGGCGGACGCCCGCTCAGGGATGATGTTGGGCGCCTGCCCCCCGTCGGTGATGATGCCGTGGATGCGCACCTCGGGGCGTAGGTGCTGGCGCAAGGCGTTGATGTTGTTGAACGTCAAGATCAGCCCATCCAATGCGTTCGCGCCGTTCCAGGGATCGGCCGCCGCGTGGGCCGTGCGCCCGTGAAAAGTGAACTCACACGCAATGAAGGCCAGGTCACTCCCTTGCAGACAAGTGTCGTAGAAAGGATGCGTCATTAGAGCGACGTCCACGTCCTCGAAAGCGCCCGCTCTCAGCAGCTTGAGCTTGCCCTCCTCCTGGCCCAGGAACTCCTCTGCCGGCGTGCCAATCACGCAAATATCTCCACCCACCTGCTCCAGCATGGCCGCCACGCCCAGCGCCGCTCCCACTGCCGCCGCCGCGATCAAGTTGTGCCCGCAGCCATGACCCACCCCCGGCAGCGCGTCATATTCGGCCAAAAAGGCCACCCGCGGGCCTGAGCCGTTTCCCCGACAGGCCCGCAGAGCCGTGGGCAACCCGCCATAGGGTCGCTGCACTTTAAAGCCGTGTCGCGCCAGCGCCTCGCTCACCCACGCGCTGGCTTGCTCC
>CBFDAD010000101.1:0-6346 GCA_965602705.1 uncultured bacterium | reverse complement strand
GGGGCTTTCAACCTGGAGGAGCGCATCCGGGGCTTCCAGGACGGCGTGGCTGGCTACTCTGGCATCGAGATCGTCACCACCGTGTACTGCAACGACGACATCAACCTGGGTGTGCAGGTGGTGGAGGAGACGATGCAGGCGCATCCGGACCTGGACGGCTGGTTCTTTGTGGGGCTGTGGCCGCTGTTTGCGGAGCGCGGCTCCATGCCACTGTGGGAGGACGCGGCTCTGAACAAGGGGATGGCCAACATCGTCTTCGACACGCTGCCGGTGGAGTTGGAGTTCCTGCAGGACGGCTACGTGCACGGGCTGGTCGGTCAGAAGTACTGGGGCTGGGGCTATGACACGGTGCAGATGATCTACGACTACATCGTGGATGGCACTCGCTACGACGACTGGACCGACTCGGGGATGGACATCGTCACCGCGTGCAACGTGGACGCCATGGCCGATATGTGGGCCACTAGCGACTTCACCAAGCCGCTGCCCGATGCCTACGAGTGCCTGGATTAATCCCTTGCAGGCTGGGCGGCACGGGAGCGGGTTCGGAATTGTCGCGTGACGGGCATCAGACCCCGAGTTCGAGACTCTGAATCCGCAATGTGCCGGACTGTCGCAGGATGTTTCGCTAAGCAGGGGGTCTGGCTAGGCCCTTAAACGAGGACCAAGGTTGGCGAGAGACGCGCGGTCTCTCGCCAACCGTCATTGGGTGGCCGCCGTAAGCTTCTTGCGCTTTCTATCAAAGCGGGGTATCCTGACCATACAATGGCGTTGAAAACGAGGAGGCATCATTGAACGAGCAAGAAGAGATGTTACTGCGCATGGAGAGTATCTCCAAAGCGTTTCCTGGCGTGCAGGCATTGGATAACGTGGATTTTGAAGTGGCGGCTGGCGAAGTCGTGGCGCTGGTAGGAGAGAACGGTGCTGGCAAATCCACCCTGATGAAGATCCTGTGTGGCGCGTACCGCAAGGACGCAGGACGCATCTTTCTACGCGGCCAGGAGACAGAGATCGAGAGCCCCCATCACGCCCAGCAACAGAGCATTGCAATCATCTATCAGGAGTTCAACCTTACTCCAAACCAGAGCGCGGCGGCAAACATTTTTATTTCCCGTGAGCCGCGGCAACAAGGCCTGGGGCGGTTTTTAAATTTCGTGGATCGTCGTCGCATGCAACGGGAAGCACAGGAGCATCTCGATCGCGTCGGCGCGCGCGTGCCCGCCACGGCGCTGATCCACGATCTGTCCGTGGCCCAGCAGCAGATGGTGGAGGTGGCCAAGGCACTGGCGGTGGACGCTCGCATCATCATTATGGACGAGCCGACGTCTGCCTTGGGTGAGGACGAGGTAGACACGCTATTCGAGATCATCGACACACTCAAGGAACAGGGTATCGCCGTCATTTTTATCTCTCATCGCTTGGAAGAGGTCTTCCGTGTCGCCGACCGCGTGGTGGTGCTAAGAGACGGCCGGCGGGTGGGCAGCGTCTCCATCAGCGAAGCAACGTCTGAAGAGATCATTCATCTGATGGTGGGACGGGAACTGACGGATATGTTCCACAAAGAGCAGGTCGAGATCGGCGAGCCGCTCTTGGAGGTGCGGGGACTTTCGCGCCACGGGGTGGTAGAAGACGTGAGTTTTACCCTACAGCGGGGCGAAATCCTGGGCTTCGCTGGCCTGGTGGGGGCCGGTCGTACGGAGACAGCCCGCTTGCTTTTTGGGGTGGATCGCAAGGATAGTGGCACGATAAGCGTTGATGGAGATCCAGCGCGCATCAGTTCTCCCCTTGACGCGGTTGGGGCTGGCCTGGGCTTCGTACCCGAGGATCGGGGCACACAGGGATTGGTGCTCATTCTGCCGGTACAGGAGAACATCGTCCTGCCCACGCTGGATGACCATTCCCGTGCAGGCTGGGTCAACCGGCGCGGTGTGCGTAACACAGCGCAGAATTACGTGGACAAATTGAACATCCGCACACCGCACCTGGAACAGAGAGCTATGTTCCTCTCGGGCGGTAACCAGCAAAAGGTCGTACTCGCCAAGTGGCTGGCTTCGCAACCCAAGGTGTTGATCATGGACGAGCCAACGCGGGGCATCGACGTGGGGGCCAAGGCCGAGGTGCACGCCCTGATGAGCCAACTGGCCCAATCCGGTATGGGGATCATCATGATCTCTTCCGAGTTACCGGAGATCCTGGGCATGAGCGACCGCATACTGGTGATGGCGGAGGGGCGAGTTGCGGCTATTCTGGACCGGGCCGAGGCCACGCAGGAGAAGATCATGGCCTATGCCAGCGGTGAGATAGACAACGGTATCGTGAATGCGACGTCAAAAGGAGCAGAAGCATGAACAACGTGAAACCGGCGCAGAGAGCGGGTGCGGAGACCGGGGCACAGGTCCGCGGCGTGGCTTGGCGGAATATTGTCGGCAAGCCAGAGTTTGGTGTCGCCGTGATCCTGCTTGTTATGGTGGTCTTTCTGACTTTGTACACCGACACCTTCTTCGCCAGCACCAATATTTTTAATATCTTGCGAGCCTTTTCTTGGATCGCCATCAGCGCCTTTGGACAGTGCCTGGTGATCATCACAGGCGGCATAGACCTATCGGTCGGTTCGGTGATGGCCATATCCGGGCTGACCAGTGCCATGTTGTTGGCCCGGCATGTCAACGTCCCTTTGGCTGTGTTGGCGGGGCTGTTGACAGGGCTGGTCGCCGGATTCTTAAATGGCCTCATGATCACCAAAGGCAAGTTGCCTCCTTTCATTGCCACGCTGGGCAGCATGTTCATGGCGCGGGGGCTGTGCTACGGTTTGACCGGCGGCTGGCCGGTGCGTGACCTGCCGCAGTCTTTTCGTAACCTGGGCCAGTACGATGTCCCCATCGCTGGCTATGGCGTGCCCTTGCCGCTCATCTTTATGCTCGCCTGTGGCTTGCTGACGTCCCTGTTCCTTTCGCGCACGGTGTGGGGCTATCGCATCTATGCCCTGGGAGGCAACGAGACGGCCACGGCCCTTTCGGGCATCAACACCAATCGGGTCAAGATCATGGTTTATTCGCTCTGTGGCTTCTTGACCGCCATTGGTGGGGTGCTCATGACGGCCCGCCTGGGCGTGGCAGCGCCGACAGCCGCGGCGGGCTATGAATTGGATGTCATCGCCGCTGTGGTGGTGGGAGGCACAAGCCTGACGGGAGGTGAAGGTACGATCCTCGGTGTACTCTTTGGCGCGGCCATCATGCAGGTGCTGCGCAACGGCCTGGTGCTTACTGGCGTCTCCGCCTACTGGCTGCAGGCGGTGCAGGGACTGGTCATTGTGACGGCTAGCATGCTCGACCAGTTGCGCAAGCGCAGGGGATGAGACTGGCCGGCTAGAATCTACTACAGGAGGGAGCTATGTCAGATTATCAATTCAAACCAGAACACAAATTCAGCTTTGGTCTGTGGACCGTCGGTAACGCTGGGGGTGATCCCTTTGGTGCCCCCGTGCGTGAGCCGATGTCGCCGGTGGGCATCGTGCACATGCTGGCCGAGGTCGGCGCGTGGGGTGCCAATTTCCACGACAATGACCTGGTCCCCATAGACGCCACGCCTGCCGAACGGGACAAAATCGTGGCCGATTTTAAAAAGGCCCTGGACGACACGGGCATCGTCGTGCCGATGGCCACCACCAACCTGTTTGGCGATCCCGTCTTCCGGGATGGCGCGTTTACCAGCAATGACCCTCAAGTGCGCGCCTTTGCGCTGCAAAAGACCATGCGAGCGATGGACCTGGGCGCTGAGCTGGGGGCCAAATTCTACGTCTTTTGGGGTGGCCGTGAAGGCACAGAGACCGACGTCGGCAAGGACCCGGCCGAAGCGCTCAAGTGGTTTCGCGAGGCGCTCAACTTTCTGTGTGAGTACAACCTCGACCAGGGCTATGGCCTCAAATTCGCCCTCGAGGCCAAGCCCAACGAGCCGCGCGGCGACATTTACCTGCCCACGACCGGCGCGATGCTGGGGTTCATCGCCACGTTGGATCACTCGGACATGGTGGGGGTCAATCCAGAGGTGGCGCACGAGCACATGGCGGGTCTCAACTTTATGCACGTGGTGGCCCAGGCGTGGGACGCCGGCAAATTGTTCCACATTGACCTGAATGACCAGAATTCGTCCCGCTATGACCAGGACTTTCGTTTTGGCTCCCACGGCATCAAGCAGGCTTTCTTCCTGGTCAAGTTCCTGGAGGACGTCGGTTACGCGGGCGCGCGTCACTTTGACGCCCACGCCTTCCGCACCGCTGACCTGGATGACGTCAAAGCTTTCGCCAGGGGCTGCATGCGCACCTATCTCGTCTTGAAGGAAAAGGCAGCACAGTTCAATGCCGACCCCGAGATTCAAGGCTTGTTGGCCGAGATCAAGGCCGACGACGGCTCGATGGCGCCGTACGTTGGACCTTACTCCACCGCAAAGGCCAGCGCGCTCAAGTCCCACGACTTTGACCGGGTAGCGCTGGGCAAACGGGGCCAACCCTACGAAGAGCTGGACCAACTGTTGATTGACTTGCTGTTGGGCGTGCGCTAATTCGCGAGCACATTCGCACTATGGGGCGATGAGGCAGAGAAAGGCCTGTTTCTTTGCCTCGTCTGTCTGTCACGAAAGGGAGGAGATCATGCCGCATCTCTTGGGGATTGACGTATCGACGACGGGTGTCAAAGCATTGCTGATTGACGAAGGTGGCAACGTGGACGGCACGGTCACCACGCCACTGCCGCTCTCCACACCCAAGCCGCTGTGGAGTGAGCAGGACCCGGCTAACTGGTGGGATGGTGCGGTCAACAGCATCCGGCAGGTTCTCAGCGATACCGGCGTCGCGGGTGATGGAGTCGTGGCTGTCGGCCTGACCGGTCAGATGCACGGCTTGACGCTGCTGGACGAGGCCGGAGAGCCATTGCGTCCGGCGATTCTGTGGAACGATCAGCGTACTGGCGCGCAGTGCGACGAGATCCGCCAGCGGCTGGGTAAAAAACGTTTGATCCAGGTCACCGGCAACGATGCTCTAACTGGTTTTACTGCGCCCAAAATTCTGTGGGTGCGGGAGCACGAGCCGGATGTTTTTGCCCGAGCTA
This sequence comes from uncultured bacterium, assembly GCA_965602705.1. Taxonomy (GTDB): domain Bacteria; phylum Chloroflexota; class Anaerolineae; order S140-20; family S140-20; genus CBFDAD01. The sequence continues at coordinate 1,244 of CBFDAD010000101.1, read as the reverse complement.
GACACATCCTGTTGCCCAAGGATTACGTGCGTTTCAAGCTTACCGATACTTATGCGACGGATCGGGCCGGGGCTGCCGGGACCCTCTTGTTGGACGTCAAGACGCGCGATTGGTCGGCGGAGGTCTTGCAAGCCCTGGAGGTGCCCCTCGAATGGCTTCCACGGACTCACGAGGGGCCGGAAATTACGGGGCACATCTCGGCGGAGGCCGCTCAGGCGACGGGTCTCAAGGCGGGCACGCCGGTCGTGGGGGGCGGTGGCGATCAGGCCGCTCAGGCCGTAGGTGTGGGCGCTGTGCGTCCCGGCATCGTTGCGCTCACCTTGGGCACGTCGGGCGTCGTGTTTGCCAGCACCGACCAGCCTTTCATTGAGCCGGAGGGTCGCCTGCACGCGTTCTGTCATGCGGTGCCAGGTCGCTGGCATTTGATGGGCGTGATGCTCTCTGCAGCCGGCAGTTTGCGCTGGTACCGCGACACTCTGGCCCCTGATGTCGATTATGATGCGCTTCTGGAACCTACGGCTGAGGTGCCGCCAGGCAGCGAGGGACTGCTGTTTCTGCCCTACCTGACTGGCGAGCGCACTCCCCACGCCGATCCGCTGGCGCGCGGCGCGTTTGTCGGGCTGACGGTGCGGCATACCCGGCCGCATCTCACCCGTGCCGTGCTGGAGGGCGTGGCGTTTGGTCTGCGTGACAGTTTTGAATTGATAAAGTCGGCTGGACTGGCACAGATCAATCAGGTGCGCGTGTCTGGCGGCGGTGCCAAGAGCCCTCTGTGGCGGCAAATTCTTGCCGACGTGTTAAACGTCGAATTGGTGACCGTCAATACCGCAGAAGGCGCGGCTTACGGTGCCGCCCTGCTGGGTGGCGTAGGGGCCGGAATCTGGCCGGACGTGGACACCGCTTGCCAGGCCGTTGTGAAGCAAACCGGCTCGACTTTGCCTCAGCCGGAAACTGTCGCCCAGTACGAGCGGATTTACGCGCTCTATGGTCAACTTTATCCGTCTCTGTTACAAGTCTCACACGGGCTGAGCAATCAATAAATCAGGAAATCCCCCCTTCTCGCGAACCCTCCGCGCGTGCCGTGGGAAGGGGGGAATTGACGGGGCAACTGCGGATTACAGTTTTTCGTGAGACCCTTGACAAGTTGGGCAGAACGTGATATAGTATTGTTAATCGTTTAACCAAGGTGTCTTTCCCGGCACCTTTTTTAAATCCCACGAAGTTAAACGTTTAAACTCAACTGA
>CBFDAD010000100.1:0-6348 GCA_965602705.1 uncultured bacterium | reverse complement strand
GATGCTGGACAGAGACTGCTCGATTTCAAGGACGGACAGGTCAAAGAAAGCAATCGGAACTTGCTGGACGCAGCTCTCTCCAACCTGACCAGTCCTCCGATTCTCATCGACGCCACATTTGCTGAGGGAATGGAGCAAGACTTGCTCTACGCCCTTGATCATGGTTGCCGTCTGGCGCTATCTAACAAACGTCCCCTCATCGGACCCTGGACAGTCAGCCGACGCTTCTTCAAAGAGCCCAACGTGCGTTTTGAGGCAACGGTGGGTGCTGGTCTGCCTGCCACTCGCCTGCTGCGCGACTTGATGGAAATCGGCGATCGACCTAGCACAATTGAAGGATCGTTGAGTGGCACGGTGGGCTACATCTGCTCTCAACTTCAACTCGACGTGCCCTTTTCCGCGGCCCTGGCCCAAGCACAGGAGTTAGGATACACTGAACCCGACCCCCGTGAAGACTTGAGCGGCCAAGACTCGGCCCGTAAAATCTTGGTGATGGGTCGGCTGGCCGGCTGGCCATTGGAGATGCGCGACGTTCTGGTCGAGCAGCTCTGTTCTCCCGAACTAGCCAGCCTGCCGGCGGGCCTCTTTATGCAACAGATATCACAATTGGACGAAAACATGGCCCGACGGGTCCAAGTGGCCCGGGAGGAAGGGCGCGTATTGCGCTATGTGGCCGAGATAGACTCAGGTGGTGGCCGTGTTGGCCTACGCGCTGTGCCTAGAGCCAGCCAACTCGGCGTGTTGCAAGGTCCCGAGTGCTTGCTGACCCTGTTTACCGCCCGTTATACCGTCTCACCGCTGACCGTCTCCGGGCGCGGCGTGGGCGCTGAGCTGGGCGCCGCTGCCTTGTTAAGCGACATCGCGCATTTGGCCTGCTCAACCCTTAGCCAGTCGCCAGCAATATGATCGCGGACAGCACGACGATCAGTAAGATGCCCAGCCCGACCCACGCCCAGGTCGGCACACCGCTCTCACGCTTCAAGAACGACGGAGTATGGGCCGTCTCCTTAATGGTCACCGGTTTGCTATCAAATATCCCATCGTGAGCCATACGGCGCGTCTGAGCTATCTGCACTGCCTCGCGTAACGCAATGGCCAAGTCACCGGCAGTTTGATAACGGCTATGCGGCTGTTTTGCCAAGGTTTTGAGCAGGATTATGTCCAGGGCTGGCAACAGCTCCGGATTGTGTGCTCGCGGCGGAGTCGGTCGCAGAGTCAGATGAGCTGCGGCTACGTCAGCCACAGTGCCCTCGAAAGGCGGTCTCCCGGTCAACATCTCGTAGACGACGACGCCCAGCGCATAGGATTCGCTGCGACGGTCGGCGGCTGTGGTGTCAGTCCCGTCTAATTGTTCCGGTGCCATATAGATCGGCGTGGATTCTGCGGCCTCCAGCACATGAAAGTTGGTCAACACTGCCGTCTGGCCATCGAGGTAAATGTTAGCCGACCGCAAGTCTCGATGGAACACGCCTTGGTCGTGGGCATAATCCAGCGCCCCGGCCACCTGAGAGACAAAAGACAATACGTCATCAATTTCCAATGGGCCCCGCTCGGCCAGGCGCTGTTCCAACGACTCACCGCTAGGCGCTTCCATCACCAGGTATGGGGTCTCCGCGCTCGTGTTTACGTCACAGACGGAAGCGATGTGAGGATGCCGCAGGCACATGAGTTTCTCGGCCTCACGACGGAAACGGTCCACAAGATCAGCGTCGTCCAACAAATGGGGTTGGATCACCTTGAGAACGACGGGACGATCGCGCTTGGTGTCGCGGGCACGATAGACAGTGAGAATTTCTCCCTGGCCTATGGTCTCGAGTAGTTCGTATCGGCCCAGCCGTGTCCTTTGAGCCATGCACTTCTCCTTATCGGTTGCTATCGTGGTAACACCTGGGTGTTCAGAACACGCCGCTATTATCAGGACGCCCAGTCCATTTATTGCTTTTCACCGCCGAGAATGACTGATTATACACCGTTTTCTATCACGAGCCAAGGTTCATTCTGTTCGTCGTCGACCGGTAGCTGCAAGGGCTGCACGAGCCCAGTGGGCAAAAAGAGAGCAAGGGACCAAAGGTAAGTGAGAAGAAAAAAGCCGCTCCTCGTTCAATATTCCACCGAGCGAGAGAGCGGCAAAAGCTTTTGACCAACGGCTACTATTCCGTACGCGACGAGGCCCCAGGCTAGGAGTTTTCGTGGATATCCCGCCAGCGACGCCGCTGATCCTGCCGTTGAAAGCGACTGAACTTGTTCTGCAACCACGTCTTCCACAAGATGGGCCGTAGTAACGACCACTGGCTTTCAGCGTTGCTATCGTCGCCGTTCCCGCTCCCTCGGCCAAACCGTTCTACGACGTACATACTGGTGATGCCCATGATAGGTGAATCCCCCTCAGGCACCAGTGTCGTCAGCACGGCGGCCCGCTCGTAAGGGGTTTGGTTGGCGCGAGTCGGCACACCTAACCGGGCTGCAAAGCGCCACATGCGGGCGTAGGCCTGCTCTACCAGGCTCAATTGGCTCATCCCGCGCACCTCTGTAACCCAATACGCGAGCGCCGTGCCCAAGCTAGCGATGACCAACAACCCCACCAAGACCAAAACGGCCATCGAGACGCCCAGAGGCGAATCATCCGACTGATCAAGCCCGGCCCCAGAGATATCAACAGGGTCGTCAGGGACGAGATAGTTACCATCTTGAGGGCGTTCATAAGGATTGGAAGACCCCGAATTAGCCGCGTCAGAAGCGTTGGGCTCGGGCGGCGGTGACGGCCAACTGATCGGGTCAATAATCACTGTCGGTTCAAACTGCACCCAGCCGTACTCTGGAAAGAAGACTTCGGGCCAGCTATGGCCATTCCTGCTACTGATGCGATAGGCTTGGGCCTCGGTGTTGTATTCATCCTGGGCATAGCCGACAGCCAAACGGGCCGGAATCCCCACCGAACGAGCCAATACCACAAAAGAGGACGCGTAATAATCACAATATCCCGCCCTCTGGTCAAACAGCACAAAATCTACGAAATCCTGATCTTCTGGCGGCGCCTCCACATTCAAACCGTAGTTCAGATTGTCACGCAGATACTCTTCGATGGCCTGGGCCTTGTCAAAAGCGGTCTCGTGGACGACCGTGATCCCCTGGGCGAGGGTTCGGGTACGGTCGGTGACGGTGTCTGGCAACTGCAGATAACGCTGCGCTAGCCAGTCAGGATAATCCGTACTGGCACCGCGTAGGCTGTCGGGGTCAGCGCGGCTGACTGACGAGACTACCTGATACACGTTGCCGGCTCGTAAGGTTCTCTGGCTATAAAGCGCCGACGCCGGAGTCACCATGTCTTGTTCAAAGCTAACATTGACCCGGGTAACAAGCCCGGGCACCCGTACGGGTTCTGGTGCAGCAAAGAGCTGCGTGCTGTTTTGCACATACACTGTCACTGTCTGCGTGATCTCGCGGCGCATCTGCCAAGACTCATCACTTAAAGATTGGCCCGCAGAACGCAGCACTGTCGTGTCATCGCTGCTCAGCCAGGTGTCACCAGTGTAGCGATCATAGGTATACGCTCTCCAGTAACGACCGCCGGACGCGTTGATATCAAAGAGAACTCTATCCCCCAAGTCACGCGGGCCGCCCAGCACAAGGCTACCAGTGAACGGATTTGCAATGCCCCGACCATAGGTGTCCAGAGAAGAAAAGAGACGCGTTGCGGTTTCACGCACGCTCTTCCGCAAATCGTCAATCCCCCCCCACAATGCGCCGAGGCTAGGGGCAGCCCTGGCTCCCGGTGCGATGAACATCACCAGCAGGGCGACCAACGCTAACAGGGCACCCGAACGCACGAAATCAAAGCGTATCTCGGTGCTATAGTTCACCTTCGAACTCTGCCACTCTACTTCGCGCAGGTAGACGTTGGTGCGAACTATGTAAAGCAGCGCGGCTATCAGAAAGACGATCAAGAACGGAGTCAAAGAGGCATTGCTGCGAGTATAGATGCGAGGGTCCGTGTAGACGTAATAGTTCACCAGCAGAGCCAGGCCGATGGGCAAGAGCGCTCGCCACAGGCTAGGGCGGCGAAAGGTATACCACGCGGCGAGGTGACCCAAGAGCCAAAAAAGCGCCATCAGCAACAAGACAAAAATCAGACTGTCACGGCTCGTTCCACCCGATATGGCCTTGTCCAGCCAGGTGGTGATGCGCTCGCCTAACTCAACGACACGTTCGGGCCAGGTCGGCAACTCAACCATACTGCCGGCTAAATAACCCACTGTAAAGGAACCATAGACCAAACTGAACAGATGGGCAATCAAAGCAGGGAAGCGGCTGCGGGCCAACAACACCCCTGCAACGAGCGACAGAATCGCTGTCACCGACAGGAACTCCAGGCCTGCAGTCCAACGGACGACTGATATGGACACGGCCGTGCTGACCAACATGACGAACAATAAAAAGAGAGACAACCAGCCATTAGGCATTCTCATGCGTTCCAACATTTCATCTCAACTCCCATCCTCAAATGACGGATTTACCCCCGAGATTTCGCCCATCGATAGCAATACTGGCATAGCCCCAGTCTGGTTCATTTTCGATTTGGTATATGGTGCTACCAACGACGGGGGCCTGCGCAGGCCACCACCGTCAGAATCAATCCTGAGCTTTTTAACTAGAGTGCAAAAAACTACAGCAATTCGGCAAGCGCTGGAACAGGCGGTCCCCCATTCAGAGTCTTGCGGCGCTTTTCAGTCTCGACGTGCAGAAAACGAACGAACTGATGGAAAGAATCATTTCGCGCTTTGAGAGGAAAGGCCTCAAAGTTGCTCTTCAAGGTCTCAAGGCAAACCAAGTATAAAAGATTGGGCTCTGCGGTTGCCAGCCGCTCCTCAAAAGCGCCTAGATCATGCACCCACGCCGCGCGCCTCTCGGCCAACAGGATTTCAACCTCCAGGGCCAGCATCGTAGGGATCAGAGCTCCCTGGGTAAGCCGGAGAATCGGAGCCGGAGAGCTCAGAGTGCACGTTGTGGACATCTTGTCGGGCTCGATTTGCAGTTCACCGCCAAAGGTAAACGCTTCAACAGCCTTGGCCTTGCGATCCCAACAGATGATCCGGCCGGCACAAACGGGGTAATGCCGAGTGTACCAGCGCCACGGATGGTGTACGGTGATAGACTCAATCTCGCCACGCTCACCAGCCACCCCGATCTGCATCCGCTCAGGGTCGTAATGGAGGCCAGTGGGAACGTCGCGTAGCACGATGTCTAGCTGTGGGTGGCCGGGGTCGCTTGGGTCGCGGCGGGGATGAAAGAAATAACCGAGTTTGTGTTGCTCCGATATAACGTGATTGGACATAAGGATCTAATCATTCTTCAGCAGCCTACCATTGCTCCATTGCCTGCACGCTTTGCGCTTGTATGTGACGGGCCGCCCTACACAAGGATAGCCACAACAGTGGCTTTTGGTTCCCTCTCTATTTTACAGATCCGGATAAAATCTTTGACTGCTAAGTATAACAAGTAAGACGTAAAACTTCAAGGGCTTGATCGCTGGGGGGTGTTTGACAACAGGACAATCATTTTCAACGGACCAGGCTTAACGAGAGGACATGGCAACGTGGGGAAGCGTTGCAGCGAAGAGCTTGAAGCGGACAGGGCGCCACCTCCCGCCGAATGCAGAACGACCGCCAGTCGAAGGACTGAAGCAGCGGGCTAATTTCTGGCTTAAGCGTGCGGCCGAGCCGTAGCAGGGCGCTGAGGGCGCTGATGACACGCAAGCCGAAACGGCCGGCGCCGAGACGGTAGCGTCGCGAGCTCAGGGCATGAGCCGCTCGCGGTTTCGCACCACCAGCACCGGGCGCCCAGCGTGTTCAACGACGAGATCGGTGATACTGCGCACAAAGTAACGGCGCAGGCCACGGGCGGCGTACGTTGACCCTAGGGCCACCAAGTCGTACTCCCCATCACGTATCTCGGACATGATCTGCTTAACAACGGACCCGTGGCGAAGCCTGACCCCTGTTTCAACACCCAGGCTGCGCAGCGCGTCGCGGCCAGCTTTCAGGTTGCGTCCCTGCGGCGTGTCAGTCTGGAGGAGTGCGCCCCATGCATCTTCAGTTTCGCGCAGAATGGGATAGCGGAGCAGCGGCTGGGGGATGACATAAAGCAGCGCTACCTCCGCCCCGGTTGCCTGGGCGATCTGGCCTACGAGCTGGATCGTCTCCGTCGGGTACCACAGGTCACCGCTGCACAAGAGGATATGCCGCAACACTGGCCGGTCGGCCGGGACGACGAGAACCGGTGTGACCACGTCGCGCAGTACGCGCCGGATGGACACACCCCGCATCCAGCGCTCTATCCGGCCGTCTTCCA
>CBFDAD010000099.1:0-6376 GCA_965602705.1 uncultured bacterium | reverse complement strand
GGGCGACGGCGTGGGCAAAGGGCTAGCGGTGGCGCTGGGGGTTGGCGTGGTCGTCGCGCTGGCGGTCGGGCTGAGAACGGGCGTCGCGGTGAGCGTGGGTCCGACCGTCGCCGTGGGCACCAGCGTCGCGCTGGGCGAGGGCGTGAGGCTCGCCGTCGCCGTGGACGAAGGAACGGGCAAGGATGGGGTGGCGGTCCCCGTGGGCCCAAGCGTGGGCGACGGCGTGGCCGTAGGGCTGGCGGTGGCGCTGGGGGTAGGCGTGGTCGTCGCGGTCGCGGAGGGAAGCGGTGTGGGCAACGGCGGCAGATAAAGGCGCTGCCCAGCCCATAATTGCTCGCTGACGAGACAGTTGTACAATCGCACTAGATCCATCGTCGTGCCGTGGCGGCGGGCCAGTGAAAAGAGGGTGTCCCCCCACTGCACCGTGTAGAGCTTCCAGTACAAAGGTGGATTGGCGCAGGGGAAGGGGGTGGACGTGGGCAATGGTGCCGGCGTCTCCAGCAACGCCGGCGTGGCGCTGATTTCTGGCAAGCCGCCGGGCGTGGGACCCTCCTCAAAAGGCGTCTCCGTGGGGCTCCCAATCGGCGTCGAAACGGAGGTGACCGGCGGGACGGTGGCGACCTCGGCCGTGGGTATAACGTCCACAACCGTGCCCTCTGGCGCCTGGACGACCGTCTGGCCTTGCCGCCTTTGATCTTGCAGCGACAACAGAACCGCGCCCAAGACGGTAATGGCGGACATCATGGTCATCAGCAGCGCGCCGACGAACGGCCGCCAGGAAGTCTGTCCCTGGTCAGCGTCGCTGGCTGGCTTCCCTTTCACCGCGTCGCCTCCATGAGATCGCTCGGCCCGCTCGCATTTGCTGGCCCCTTTACCGGCAGCAAAAAGCTAAAGGTGCTACCGACGCCTTCTTCGCTCTCGACCCAAATCCGCCCGCCGTGCGCCTCAATCAACGTTTTGGACACCGAAAGCCCCACGCCTGTCTCCCCCAACCCCTCGATGAGCGGGCTGTTGGCTCGATACAGGCGCGTAAAGACCCGCCGTCGCTCCTCTTGAGGAATGCCGCCGCCGGTATCGGTGACCGACACCATCAAGTAAGCGGAGCCGTCGAGCGCGGCGTCGCTGGTGTCTTGCAGGCTGGCACTGACGGTGACGGTGCTGTTCATCTTGGAAGCCTGGTAAGCGTTGGACAACAGATTCATCATCACCTGGTTCAGGGCGTCTGGGTCGGCGTGAACTTCGGGCAAGTCATCCTTCAACGCCAGGTCCATTGTAATGTTGCGCTCGCGGAACTGACCGGCGGTGTTCATAATGGCTTCCTCGATGATGCTGACCATGTTGACCGTCTCGGGCTCAATCTCTAACTGGCCCGAGTCAATGGCGGTGATCTCGATCATGTCATCGAGTTTGCTGCTCATACGCTCCGTATTCGCTTTGACGCGTTGCAGGAACTTGCGCTGCATGGCACCGATGATGCCCACTGACTCGCCCAGCAGCAGGTCGGTGTAACCGACGATCGAGGTCATGGGGGTGCGCAATTCTTGCACCAGTGAGGCGATCAACTCGGCCTGGTAAGAGAAAACGGCCAGGTCCTCGTCTGTGTAGATCACAGCGACGATGCCGTTAAAGCCTCGTTTGTAGGGGTCGGGTACCGGCATCAGTTCGACGCGCAAGGATTGGCCGTTGTGTTGAACGTTGATCACCTGAGGTGAGTCCACCAACTGGTATTGCACGTCCTGGTCTACCATCAGCCCTTCCAGCGCCTGCTTCCAGGTGGGATCCAGGTACACGTCGCTGATGGGTTTGCCAATGATGACACTGCGGTCGTCCTTTAGCACGCGCTCGATGGGTCCATGGACGGCCGCTACCTGTCCCATGTGGTCGCTGACGATAATGCCGCAGGCCTGTGGCGCTTCTGTGCTCACGCCTTGACCGGGGCGTTGTCCCAGCTCGAGCTCGAGTTGGCTCATCTGCTCGCGAGCCTGGCTCAGCTCCGACTGGAGCTGGGCCTCGTGTGTCGTCAGTTCTTGTAAGGTCTCCTGCAACCCCTGGCCCTCGGCCTCCAGCCTGGTTCGCGCCGCATTCAAGCGCTCGATCTCAGCCTGGAGCGCCTCCTCGTCCGATTGGCTCTCGCGCATCTGCAAAACGGACGCCAATTCTTTGGTCTGTCGTTTTTGGCGTTGAACTTGCTGCTCAAGCCCGTAAATCTGCTGCGCGAAGCCTTGTGCCTCTTGGCGACTCTGTTCCAGCTCGGCGCGTACCCGACTGCTCTCCCGTTCTTGTAGCTGCAGGTTCTGCGTCAACTGGTCGGCGCGCCACGCCGCCTGCTGAAAGCGTTGCGCGTTCCCAATGGCGACGGCCACCTGCTGACCCAGGATCTTGCCTAGACGCCGTTCCTGCTCATTCCATAAACGCTTGCTCTTGGGATTGCCGGCGATGAGGATGCCGACTATTTTTCGATCGTCCAGCAACGGTTGAAGCAGCAGCGGGCCAGTGCTGCTTTCGCCCAGGAGCGTGAACAAGGCCGCCGTCATTCTGTCTGGTTCAGGCACGAGCACCTGACGACGGGTCCGGATGGCGCGCTTGATCATGGGGTGTCGATCCAGTTCAAAGGCACCGCCTTCCTCAGTCGGGCGATCAGGGGTGTACACCACGGCCAGTTCGATACGGCGATGGCTTTGCTCGGTCGGCAAACCTACGGCACAGACCTCGGCCTTGAGAGCTGTCGCGACCACCGAGACGGCTGTAACCAGGGTGGTATCCAGGTCGAGCGAGGCGACGATCGACTGAGAAGTCTGCAGCAAGCCCAGGTTGAGCTCTTTGCGGGGTACCCGCGACACCGCCGTCACCAGGGCTTGACGCTGCCATGCGAGCACACCCCGATAGACAAAGCCGGCCAGCAATGGGTAAGCGGCCAGGTTAGACAGGCGCACCCAACCAGCGATGTTGGAGACGCCAGGGGCCACGAGATGCGCGCCATAACCGATCATCATTAACAGGGATGTGCCAAAAAGCAGTCCCCATTGGGAACGACGCCGTGCCAAGGTCCCCAACAGGAGCAGGCCAAGTAACCCCAGCGCGACGACGGTCCAGAGCATATCTTGCAAGCTGCCGTTAAAGATTAGCGTTGGGTCGGCGCTGGCCTCCTCGTACCAAAGCGCCGCTGCTACGGTATAGCCGATCAGTCCCAGTAAAAGCCCGCCTACCAGCAGTGCCGTTGCCATAGCAGGGTATTCGTCGGATAACGACAAGGCCGCCCATCCGATGAACAACAGCACCAACACGTCCATGAACCGCTCTAAGGGGGGCATGACGGTGACCGCGGGCAGGACATCCTGCCAAACCAGCAGGGCCCCGACCATCAACACCGCTCGAGTCAATAGCAATCCAATGCCGGCCCAGAGCCAGCGCCGAACCTGGGACGTGCGTCGCCCGCGTAGCCACTCCCCCAGCGCCATCGCCAGAATGGCCTCCAGGGCGAACAGGGTTACGAGAAAGTAAACCAGGTCGCCCGGCGATTCGGTCACTAGTTTGAGGGCTTCGTCGAAAATACTCATCAATCCTCACCTTGCCATAATGACGCCAGTGATATCATTATACCATGTCTATTCTCTCAACCGCAACACCAGGAGCACCGGTTTTAGGTTTGTAGTGACGGCTTCAGCCGTCGCATTTGCCCACCAGAGGCGCTGAAGCGCCCACTACGAACCTTTGGGAGCGGGTGAGTAGTCGCGCGTTCAAAATCACAGTCGAATGTGCGGGGCGACATGTGCTATGTGCGTGTTGAGTTCCTTAAATAGCTGTGTTATACTGATTTACGCTTACTGTGGTTGTGTAAGTTACGAACCTGGGGGAGTGTGATTGGTGACGGTGTTGGGGGGCAAGAGGACAATCGGGGCTTGGGAGATTAGGGATGAGCGTAGCGGGACGTCTGGGTCATGTATGGCACAAACTCACTGAACCGTCGGCCTCCATACAGGAGCTGGATCGTCGCCGCCAGGCGCGGCTGCTCTCATCCTTGCTGGTAGCCCTCATTGTGCTGGTTGCTTTGGCGACCATATTTTCTCTGCTTTCTAAATCTTCTAATCTTTCGCTACAAGATCCGGACCTGGGCGCGACCCTGATCGGGCTCGCCGTTATGCTCGTGGTGTATCGTCTGAGTCGCACGCGGTTCTATACGTTGGCCGCGGTGCTCACCGTGGCCGCTTCATCGATCGCGACCTTTGCCATAGCGGTCCCTGAGGAAAGCCCCGACGACATCACCGTGCTCGTTTACCTATCTATGAGCGTGTTGTTAGGCAGCATGCTGCTCTCTGTGCGAGGCACAATCATACTGGTTGCGGCCAACGTTGCAGGTGTGCTCTTGTTTCCACTGTTCGTCCCGCAAGTGGCCTTTGTTTCTATCATCGATCTGATGGGCTTTGTCAGCGTGGTATCTGCGCTGGTGATCGTCGCGATGCGCCACCGGGACCTGTTGGAAAGAGATCGACGGTTGGAATTATCCAAGAGCGAGCGACGCCTGGCAATCCTGCGCGAGATCGACCAGGCCATCCTGAGGGCGCAGTCGCCGGAGGCGATTGCCCAGGCCGCTCTGCGGCACGTCCGCGAACTCGTACCCTGTCAGTGGGCCAGCGTCGTGGTGTTTGACTTTGAAGCCGGTCAGGGGACGGTGTTGAGCATTCACACCAACGGCGAGGTCAGCCTGGGGCCGGGAGCACAACTACCGCTGGCAGATTTGGGCATAAACGAAGGGATGCGAGACAAGGTTCGCGTGGTGGAGGAAATTGTCACTCCCGACACGCGCCCGCTGGCGGTTCAGAGATTGCGGGCTGAGGGGCTGCGCTCTTATATCGGTGTGTCCCTCATCGTCCAGGACCAGTTGATCGGTGCGCTTTACCTGGGGGCGGACGCCCCTGCTGTCTTTGCGCCTGAGCACGTAGAAATCGCTTGCGCGGTGGCCGACCAGCTAGCGATAGTCCTCCAACAGAGGCAGTTGCGGCAGGAGCTCCAACTCCATATGGAGAATCTAGAGGCGCTGGTGGGGGAGCGTACGGCAGAGCTGCAAAGGGCGCTGGAGCGCGCGCAGGACGCGGATCGTCTCAAGTCCAAATTCATCAGCAACGTCAGCCACGAACTGCGCACGCCGCTGACCAATTTAAAACTTTATCTCCGCTTACTCAGCCGCGGCCGGCCGGAAAAGCGCGAGGCCTACATGGACACACTCGACCGTGAGGTCGGTCGTCTGCGTGACCTGATCGAGAACTTGCTTGATCTGTCGCGTCTAGACTTGGGCAAAACGCGGGTTAGCCTGCAGCCCGTCGACCTCAATCTGCTCGTCAACACCCTGGCGGCAGATCGGGAGGCGTTGGTGGCTGAGCGGGGGTTGAGCCTGTGTGTGAAGCCGGCCGAGGGGCCTCCTCTGGCGCTGGCAGACCCCAAGTTGCTGGAGCAGGTGTTGACCAACTTGCTGACCAACGCCGTCAACTATACACCCAAGGGCGGGGAGATTTGGCTGCGTACGGCGATGGCCGAAGCCGAGGGACAGAGATGGGTCACGGCTAGCGTCGCGGATAGTGGGCCAGGTATCGCGAAAGCAGAGCGCGCACATCTGTTTGAGCGATTCTATCGCGGGCAGGCAGGCCGGGCCAGCGACATGCCAGGCACTGGGTTGGGGTTGGCCATTTGTCAGGAGATAATGCAGTTGCACGACGGGCGGATCACGCTGGAGAGCGAGGTCGGCCAGGGCAGCACCTTTACGGTTTGGCTCCAGATCGCGCCCCGAGACGGATGAGATTCTTTCCTTCGACAAGCTCAGGACAGGCTCCTTCGACAAGCCTTCGTGGTGAGCTTGTCGAACCATCAGGACAGGTTGCTGCGCTCCTCAAAATGACGTATGGGTAATCGTCTCCAAAATCGGCATTGACGTATACACAGAATCCCGTTACAATAGGGAACGCCGATCTATAGGCGGGAGGCATCGGACAAACTTGAAAGCCACAGTGGTCATTCCGACCTACGACGAGCGCGATGACGTTCAATTGTTAGGCAACGAAATCCCAGCTCTTTCCTCACTATCAGGTGTCGCAATTGTGGACGATAACTCGCCCGATGGCAACGGCGACCTGGTCGACGCACCAGCAACCACTTACCGGTCCCTCTTTTCGCTCAATCACGGACGAGCTCTGAGACTCTTGGTCTGAGAATCCGCGCCCAGGAGTGGGCGCTTCAAATCGAACCTTTTCTCACAACATCGTCGACGCAAGGAGAAACATCTATGTCTGAGCAATTTGACGATTTACTTTTCCGGGGCGACATCGATGCGGTGGCGCCCTACGTGGCTCACTTGATCAATCGTGAGGCCGAGCGCCAGGCACGG
>CBFDAD010000098.1:0-6388 GCA_965602705.1 uncultured bacterium | reverse complement strand
CTTTTGACCACGCGCTCCAATTCCCTCATCGTCGTGACCTGGCCGGTGAGGCTACGCGTGCGCACCACCCGGCCTCAAGAAACGATGGCCTGCATCGATCGGGTATTCACCCAGCGCGGCATCAGGTTTCGTTTGCGGCGCTACCGTCGCACTCGTGCCGAGGAGGTCTCCGGCGCGCCGGTTTTTGCGCTGACATATACCATCCGGTTAGGCCCTGACGATAGTCGTTCGGAATTGACGTCGGAAATCACCGATGCATCGGTCGTCTCGGTGCGTTGGAGGACGGAAAAACCGCGTAAGGGCTAGGACTTTTGTCGGGGATACGGCAGATGTTTAGACGACTGGCGTTAAGCCTGGCCTGGGTAATCAGCTTACTGGCGCTAACCGCGCTGTTGGTATGGGCCGAGGCCAGCAAACCTGAAGGGGCGGCGGTTGTGCCTGCGACGCGCCAGACTCGCGTCTCGGGAACAGCCGAGGTCTATACCACTGGTGTCACCATTCCGACCTACCCTTACGCCGGTTGTCTGCGGCCCCCTCAAATTGGCGTCGCCGGGGTGCCCTACCAGGCGCTTGATTGGGATTGTCTGTCTCACGCCGGCCCACCCGTGTCGCAGACGTACACGCTGCTGGTTCTCAGCAACGACTATCTCAGTGTTACCTTGCTGCCGGAGTTGGGCGGGCGGGTGTATGAACTCGTCTTCAAGCCGACCGGCCATAACGAACTCTACCGCAACCCGGTCATCAAGCCGAGCCCGTGGGGGCCACCGGAGCAGGGATGGGGACTGGCGGTCGGCGGTATGGAGTGGGGTTTCCCCACCGATGAGCACGGCTATGAGTGGGGTGTGCCCTGGCGCTATCGGGTGTTCGAAAGCGCGGCCGGTGTCACTGTTACCTTGCGCGACAGTGACGCGTTTACCCGGCCCACCGTTGCTATAGCCGTGCATTTGCCAGCCGACCAGGCCGCCCTTGTTATCCGACCTCAGATTTTCAACCCGACCGCTGCCAACCTCGACCTGAAATACTGGACTAATGCCTTGCTGGTACCGGGGGCGGCCAACGCACCCTCGGCCGATTTGCGCTTTTTATTTCCCAGCGAACGAGTCACCGTCCATTCTACCGGCGACGCAGGCCTGCCGCCGGCGGGAGAGCTGATGGAATGGCCAATTCACAATGGGCGCGACTATAGCCAACTGGGCAATTGGGACCAGTGGTTGGGCTTTTTCGAAGCCCCTGAGGCCCACGGTCCCTTTGCCGGCGTCTACGACACCGCGGCCGACGAGGGAGTGGTGCGTGTTTATCCAGCCGACCTGGTCAAAGGGAGCAAGGGCTTTGCGTTCGGCTGGAACGATGCGCTGCCCTCGAGCCTGTGGACTGACGATGACTCTGCTTTTGTCGAGGTGCACGGCGGGCTGGCGCCAACTTTTTGGGATGCGACGACCCTGTCGGCGGGCGAGGTGGTGAGTTGGACCGAGGTCTGGTACCCGGTAGCCGGGATAGGCGGGGTGAGCACCGCCAACGCAGAGGTGGCGTTGCGGTTGGAGCGCTTGGGTGATGCACTGGGGGTGGGGTTATATTCGCCGGCTACTCGTGAGGATTTGGATCTCTATCTCTGGGGGAGCAACTGTACCGTCTTGGGGCATTGGCAGTTGTTGCAGGTGGATCCGGCGCACCCGGTTGCCTTTACCTTGCCTGTGCGTGGACTGACTCCTGAACAGTTGAGTCTGGTCGCGCTCTCGGCTGACGGCGCGCTGCTGGGCGGTGTCAACCCGAGGGATTGCCTGCCTCCGATAGCTACTGTCGAGCCGTTGCCCTCCTTTGTGACCACCTCAATCTTTACCGTTGCCTGGCGCGGCGACGACTTTTGGAGCGGCGTGACAACCTATGACGTGCAGTCTCGCACGGGCTATGAGGGCCAGTGGCGTGACTGGTTGACCAACACGCCGGCCATCTCGGATACTTTTACCGGTGTCAATGGCGAGACCTATTTTTTCCGCGCCCGGGCACGGGACGCGGCCGGCAATGCAGGTGCTTACGCTGTCGAGGAGTGGGGGCAGGCGTTCACCACGGTGTTGTTAAATCCGGCGCCGGTGCTGGTCACCTCGCGCAAGTTGGTCGCGCCAGTGACGCCTGCGCCGGGTCAGACTGTCAGTTATACGCTTGTGCTCAGCAACACAGGCAATCTCACGGCGGCGGGCGTCGCGCTGACCGATTATCTGCCGGTCACGTTGCAGTTGATCAGTGACACCCTGAGCGCCGGTGAGCCATCAGACGGGTTGATCGCGTGGCAAGGGACGTTGCCGCCCGGTCGCGACTTTCGGCTCACTTATGCCATGGCCCCAAGCTCTGCAACACCTGTGGGCATCCCGCTGACTAACACCGCCTGGCTAATGGCGGACGGTCTCGCGCCGTTGTCGCGTGTCGCCGTCGTGAGGTACCGCCATTTGTGTTTTTTGCCGCTCGTGTCAAAAAACCTGATGCGTGCCGTGATTGGGGCGTTCGCACCAAGTCGTCGGTCAGTCTCTGGCGGTGGCCCAGCGCCAGCCGAATATGGCCCCGACAACCATGGTGATAATTCTCAACAGAGAAAGGAAGAAACTGACGGCCAGCGCTCCCAAAACCGCTCCTGCTACGGCTCCAATCAACGCACCTACGAGCCCTCCCACGCTCGCTCCCAGTACCGCTCCCAGAATCACTATGAGGACCACCACCAGACCACTGACACCAAGGGATTCGACCGCGCCTTGGATCAGGGCGCCAACGAGCCATCCGATGATCAGGCCAATAACTGCTCCAATTGCCCCTCTGGTCATGTTCAACACGTCCTTTCTACCGTCTATGCTGACTCTACCGTGAGCGAGGTCCGCTGTCCGACTATGCCGAATAGTGTAACACAGTATCGTCGTGGAGGGAAATGACTTTGTCGACTGGGGCTGGATCAAGCTTGCTGGATGTCGGCTTTTTTAGTACAATCACAACTTGGGATAGGGGTTACAGTGGGGTCAAGAGGCAATGGAACAGAGCAAGGCGACAATCCTGGTCATAGATGACGACAAACTACTCACGCAGTTAATCTATGACAAGTTGACTGACACCGGTCATACAGTGCTTGTTGCGCATGATGGGCAAGAAGGACTGCGTCAGATGTACACTCATCAACCGGATCTGATCATCCTCGACCTTATGATGCCCAAGATGGATGGCTGGACGACCTGTGAGCGGATCCGCGAAGTGTCCAATCTGCCGATTATGATGCTCACGGCCCAAGACCGGCCTCAAGACATCATTCGCGGTCTGGATGAGGGGGCAGACGAGTACATAACCAAGCCTTTTGAGCTGGACGTGTTGCTGGCGCGGGTGCGGGCTGTGTTGCGTCGCGTCGCGCTCTTGCCCGAAACTTTCAGTAAGGAGGAGGTAGTCTACAAGGACGATCACCTCACCTTCAACCCGGTTGACCGCCGGGTGACAGTGAACGGTGAGTTGATCAGATTGACGCCTACCGAGTTCAATCTGTTGTCGCTGCTGATCAAGAATGCGGGTCGTGTGTTGCCCTACCGAGATCTGTTGGAGCAGGTGTGGGGTTGGGAATACGGTGATGACGTAGATTATCTGCGTGTCTATATCTGGCATCTGCGGCGCAAGTTGGAACCCGATCCAAAGAACCCGCGCTATGTCCTCACCGAGCATGGCGTAGGATACCGCTTTGAGGTCGCCAGGTGATTCCCCAATAACAAGCACCCCCGATCACCTGATGTGACTGGGGGTGTCCCTGGTGGTGGGGAAGGCGGGACTCGAACCCGCATGGGTTGCCCCACATGATCCTAAGTCATGCACGTCTGCCAATTCCGTCACTTCCCCACGGCCGACATTATACGCCCAAGGGGGTGGCTTGGCAAGTCGCCTCGAGCGATAGTTAGCTGGCCTTCATAGGCTCTCTATGACGCGTTTTGCCAGATGGTGACAAGACGGTATAATAGGTATTGTTTTGGGGGATCCGCACTGTTCGCTCCCCGTTTGATGGGCACGAAAAACCTTATTGCTGACACGATAGGAAGATGAATGTCTAGACCATTATATCGTCAACGTTGGTCCTGGGTCGAAGGCATGCGCACCGAGCCGCAAGAGACGATTCCCGGCATCGAAGGCACCTACTTTGCACTCTCTACGCTGGCCGACCGGGGACTGCTGACGACGCGCCATCTGGCTGATTTTCAAGACGCAACTGCTCTGGCTGACCTGTCCTGGCGGGTCTTTTGGAGCAAAGGGGCCTTGGCTGAGGCCGGTGGTAACTATCGCTCCCTCCTGCGCCGCGCACAAGGGTTTGTTATTTTTATGCACGGCTGGGGTGGCAGTGGTGACGTTTGGGGGCACTTGCCTGCGCTGACCTGCGCCGCGAACCCACGTCTGGTGGCTTTGGTTCCCGATCTGAATGGATTTGGGGAAACTTGCTTTTTGACTGAGATGCCGGCTGTGGAGCAGTGTGACCCTTGCGCTGTGATGCAGTCGGTGGTCTATTGGGTCAATATGCTGGGGTTGCGCAGCAGTAAGCGCGCTCAACGGCGGCGTCGTGTGATCACCTTTGTTGGTCATTCGATGAGCGGGGCGGCACTCTTTTACTTTCAGGAACAGGGCTGGCACAATAACGAGTTTGCCCGCTGCTCGGTGGCTCCGGCACTGCTAATTGAAGACGACCTGCGCAAGGGATTCTACGGGGCGCTGGGTGTTGGTTCGTGGGCAGATAAGCCGATTGATGCTTTAATGTCACGACTGACACCGCGCGTTGTCAAAAGCCTGACATCTGACGCCAGCGAGACGGCTCAGGCCGAGCACCTGAGGGTCTTTGAGGCAACCCCCAAGGTTACCCTTGCCCAGACGCTGTATGCGATGGGCGTGGTCTGCCGCGATTTGCAGTCAAGGCACTGGCCCAATTTTCGTGCGATCTTGGCCCACGATGACCGACTGCTGAACGTCTCTCAAATGCTCAATCTGCTTGACGATTTGGGCTTTGCCTCCAATCAGGTCCAGGTGGTGTGGGGCGATCACTATTTGTTCTCGGTCGGCAATCACAACTATCGCACTCGCTTGCGAAACCGTGAGATTGTGTTGGGCGAGATTCTGCATCTGCACGAGCTTTGCCGAGAGCGGCAAGCGTTTTAGCCGGCTAGCTCATGGCTCCTCGTCCTCCGCTAAAAGGTGTCGTTGATTTCAGCGACCATTTCAGTCGCGTGCCGGTGCCGGTCATCGTGGCTTGTCTGCTCACGGCAGCCGGTGTCGTGGCCTGGGCCTGGCAAAGTGTCTGGGTGGGGCTGGGCTTTGGCTCCCTGGCTCTGGGTGATGCGGTGATGCTGGTAGCTTTGCCGCGTTTGGGGCGCTCTTACGGGGCACCTCATCTGCCTTTGCTGTCATTGACCGCACTGCGGCTGGCGCTGGCATTGGTCGGGACGGTGGGGCCGTCGGCCTGGTCGTTGCCTCTCCTGGGGCTGATCCAAATCGGTCTATCGCTGATGGCGATTTATGCTTGTTGGATCGAGCCGACCCGCCTGGGCGTGACGCGGATCACGCTGCGCTCACCGCGACTGAATGGTTGCCCGCCGCTGCGCTTGTTGCACATTTCAGATTTGCACATAGAGCGTATCACCGCCCGAGAGCGCCGTCTGTTGCGTTTGGTAGAGGAGTTGGCAGCGGACGTCATCGTCATCACGGGTGATTATCTGAATCTCTCTTACATCCACGACGCGACGGCACAACGGGAAACGCGCGAGCTGTTGAGCCAGTTGCGCGCGCCGGATGGCGTCTATGCCATCAGGGGCACCCTGGCAGTAGACCCGTCCGAGGTCGTCGCCCGGTTGCTGGATGGGCTGAATATCACCTGGTTGCGCGATCAGGTCGCCTCACTGTCATGGCATGGCTGCCATCTGCAAATCGTCGGCGCTGAGTGCAGCTACGACATCGCAGCCGATGAACGCAAGCTGCGTCATTTGCTGGACAGCCGCGCTGAAGACGCGTTTACGGTGTTGCTGTATCACACGCCCGATGTGGTGCCAGTGGCCGCCGAGGCTGGTGTGGATTTGTACCTGGCTGGACATACGCACGGCGGACAACTGCGCCTGCCCTTTTTCGGGGCGCTTTTTACCGCTTCGATTTACTGGAAACGGTACGAGATGGGCGCCTACCGAGAGGGGAACACGCTGCTCTATGTGAGCCGAGGTTTGGGGATGGAGGGCAAAGGTGCTCCTCGGGCGCGGTTCCTCTGCCCACCGGAGATTGTTTTGTTCACGCTCCAGGGCGACGAAGCTGTCGTTGGTGAATAAGCACTCAATAATCCAACGGGCGACAGATTTAACGGCACGCTCAGGCGGCCCAGTTTGGCGCTATTGGCAGGGCCTTCATT
>CBFDAD010000097.1:0-6400 GCA_965602705.1 uncultured bacterium | reverse complement strand
GGGCGTTGGTGGTGACGACGGGCTTGCCCTCGTTAGCCACCCGCTGCACGATGGTACGGCTGATGTTGAAAGAGGAGCCCTCGATGGTCTCGCGGTCCATATTGCGGGCAATCCTGAACTCCAGCTTCCCCTCGGCGTTGATCAGCATCAGAAAGCCGCGCTCGGCCTGGGTCAACTGGATGATTTGATCCATAACCTGGTTGAGCACCTGATCCAGGTTGAGAGAGGAATTGACAACCTGCGTCACGTGGAACAAGGCCGCCAACTCGCTACGCTCGCGTTGTTGGTCTTGCAGTTCACGCGTCAGTTGGTTGACGGAAGCGCGCAGATTTGGCATTAGGGCGTTCATCTCTGCCAAAGATTGATGTAGCTGGGCCTGAAGGGTCCCTGGGCGAGCAGGGCCGAGCTGGGCCAAGAGTGTGCGCTGATGTTCAATAGTTGTGTTTAGGACCTGTAAGCTCTTTTGTAGAGTCCCCAGGTCGCTCTGGGTGGATTCGTTGGCGCTGCCAAAACCGCTCACAGTTTTTCTCCCTTGTTGTTGCACAGGGTTTGTATCGAACGAGCTGCAAGAGTGTTCCTGCAAACGCGCTTATTATACTTCAGGTCCTGGCAACTGGCAATTAGCGCAAAGGGCTGGGTAAGATATCTTTTGTACGGCCCTGGCACGGCGTCTTTTGCAGCAGCGACGGATATGTTATAATGCAGGTCTGGGTATGGCCGAATTCGCGAACGATTCATTATTGAGGTGCACCGATAGTTATGGAAAATCAAGTCTATCTAACTCCCGAGGGTGTGGAGAAGCTGCGGCAGGAATTGGATCATTTGGTCAACGTAAAGCGACTGGAGCTAGCCGAGCGGCTGCATCACGCCATCCAGCAGGGTGATCTGTCCGAGAACGCCGATTATCAGACGGCGAAGGAAGAGCAAGGCTTTATGGAGGGGCGCATTCAACAACTGGAGGGGATGTTGTTGGACGCCGTCATCATTGAGCGAGACCAGAGGCCAAGACATATGGTGGGCCTGGGCAGCCGGGTAACCGTGATTGAAGAGGGAGAAGATGGACCTGAGACGTTTGTCATCGTTGGTGCGGCCGAGTCTGACCCGTCAGATGGGCGTATCTCCAACGAGTCACCGCTGGGCCGGGCCCTGATGACGCGCAAGGTCGGCGAACGCGTGACGGTCCGTACCCCCTCGGGCGAAATCGCGTTCAAAATCCTGGCACTTGATTGAGATAGCGTATGGCGCTCGAGCGTGAGGAGCTTTTTCACCTGCATGCCCAGATGCGTGCCTGTCGCAGATGTCTCGACGCGGGCTATGCGATCGTCTCTGGAGCGGTCTTTTCGGGGCCAGCATCGGCGCGGGTTATGGTTATCGGCCAGGCGCCGGGCGTGACCGAATCTCAAGTCAAGCGACCCTTTAACGGGACATCCGGTACCCGTCTCTTTCGATGGCTGGCCCAAGCCGGTTGGGAGGAGACCGATTTCCGCAGCCGCCATTACATGACCGCCGTCACCAAGTGTTACCCCGGCAAGGCCAGGGGAGGCAAGGGCGACCGGGCACCCAGTCGCGCCGAACAAAAGTTGTGCCGCCCCTTTCTCGATGAGGAGCTCGTGCTGGTAGCGCCTAGGGTCGTCTTGCCAGTGGGGCGGCTGGCGATAGAGTTATTTTATGGGCGCAAGTTCAAGCTGGTCGATGTGGTGGGCACGTCCAGGCAGGACGCCCAGGGACGTTGGATAGTACCGTTGCCTCATCCCTCGGGGGCCAGCCTGTGGCTCAATCGGCCTGCGCACCAGGCGCAGGTGACGGAGGCGCTGTCAATCCTGAGCCGTCTTAAACAAGCGCTGGACCTGTGAACGTCCAACGCTATTTCTCGGCTACCGGCAGCGTAAAGCTGAAGGTGCTACCTTGTCCCTCTGTGCTTTCAAACCAAAGCCGCCCGCCTTGCAGTTCGACTAACCCTCGCGCAATGTACAGGTTGAGTCCCAAGCCGGGGTATTCGCGGATGCGCTCGTCTTCGCCGCGAAAGAACTTGGAAAACATCTTTTCCTGTTCGGCGGCCGAGATGCCCAGACCGTTGTCGATAACGTCGATCTGCACCAACCCATTGACGGTGTGAGCGCGCAGTTGAATCTCGCCATTGGCCGGCGTGTACTTGAGCGCGTTGTCCAGCACGATGCGCAGCGTCTGCTTGAATCGCTCGGGGTCGGCGTAAACAGGCGGCAGGTCTTGGGGTAAAGCCAGCGTGACCGAGTGGCCCTTTTCTTCGACCAGCGATTGCAGCTCCTTCACAACTTGCCCGGCGATGTGGGCCGGGGATCGGGGTTCAGGTGCCAGATTGATCTTGAGACGATCTATGCGCGTCATGTCCTGCACGGCCAATAGGTCGCTGTTGAGCCGTTGGACGTTGCGGTCGATGGTTCGCAGGAATTCGCGTTGCATGTCGCTCAGCGATTCAGCGCCGACGGTCATCATCATCGTGGCATAGCCCATAATCGACGTCATGGGGATGCGCAGCTCGTGGGCCGTAATGGCGATGACCTCTGAAGCTTCGACCTGGTAGTCACGACGGACGCGACACAGAATGCCGCCCGTACCGGTTAATGCCGTAGCTTCAAAAGCCAGGTGTTTGTGTTCGGCATCGGGCAGATAGAGCCGCGCCTGGTCCCGTTGCTCGATGGCCTTGAGTAGCTGCTCACCGTTGCGGTCGCCCAAATCGGCCAACCATTGAGCGACGGGTGCGCCGTCTGGCGCCGGCAGGCCGAGCAGGACCAGAGCAGCGGCATTGGCGTATTGGACCACGCCGCTGGCGTCTAGCAAGAACAGGCCCTCAGGGGCTGTGTCGATCAGCGTCTTCCACGGTACGTTAAACTTGGACATAGTGATTCCCTTCTCCCAGCCCCTTGTTCGATGATATCGTATGTAACCCTTTTCCCCCAGAGGCTGTGACAGTATAACGTCATTGCAGGGGGGAAGCGTGGTTTCGGATTGTGGGTGCCATGAACCCGCCTTTCACAGCGCCCACCGATGACTAAGCCGAGAGTGTATAACCTCCATCTACGATGATTACCTGGCCGCGAATCATAGTCGCCGCCGGTGTGCAGAGGAAAGCGACGACGTTGGCAATGTCGGCCGGTTCGACGTTGCGCCCGGCTGGCGTGCGCGCAGCGACCTCTGGCAGCAATGTGCCGTCGCGCATGATCTCGAAATGTTTGAGCGCGTCGGTGGCGACCACCCCGCCGGAGACGGCGTTGACGTTGATGTTGTAGGATGCCAGCTCCACCGCCAGATAGCGCGTCAGCGCTTCTAACGCGGCCTTGCTGGCACCGACGACGACGTAATCGGGCAGAGTACGGAAAGAGCCGATGCTGCTGATGTTGACGATGGCACCACCGCCTCGCTTTTGCATCAGCGGCACGGCGTGCTGCGCGGCGAACAGCGCCGAACGGGCGTTGATGTTCATTGTCCAATCCCAGCCCTTGACCTTCTGTTGGGTCACCGGCCGGTTGTAACCCGAGGCAGCGTTGCAGACCAGAATATCTAACCCGCCAAAGACGGCGTCGGTCTCAGCGAGCAACCGTTTTAGATCCTCCGGGTCGCCCACGTTGGCCTTTACGACGAGCGCCCGGCGGCCCAATGCCTCGATCTCGGCGGCCGTCTCTTCAGCGGGCGCCCGGTTGCGGAAAAAGTTGATGACTATGTCGGCCCCGCCGCGAGCAAAAGTCAGGGCGATTTCGCGACCGATGCCCCGACCGCTTCCCGTGACGAGGGCAACCTGGCCCTCAAAAGAAGCGGTGAAACTGGGTGTTGGGTTCATGTGATTCCTCTCAGGCTCCTTGACTGACTCCAAATGGCGCGCTGTTCTGAGGACAGCCTGCTTGCAGCGAGCCGGACCGCGTGCGCGTCCGCCTCTGCTACGGCCCAGAGCGCTGTATGTTTCAAGGTGTTACGCTGTAAGTTGACCATTTTTCCTTTGACAAAGCCTCTATCTCAATCGTGATGATCTCGTCGCCGGGTGGAAGATCAGGATTGAGCGAGGGATCGCGCGCTGTGATCGCCCGCACGACATCCATTCCCTCGATGACATAGCCGAACACGGTGTAGGCGCCGTCGAGCTGCGGGAGTGCCTCTAGCGCGATGTAAAACTGGCTACCGCTAGAGAGTCGCTCGGGGTTAACCTCGTCCGAGAGCCGGGCCATGGCGATCGCGCCCGTTGTGTGCGGCAACCCAATTTCTGGGGGTAGTTCGTAGCCGGGGTCACCGAGGCCGGTGTTGGTAGGGTCGCCGGTCTGAGCTACCAGCCCTGGGCGCACGTTGAAAAAGGTCACCCCATCGTACCAACCTGCCTGCGCCAGAAAGCGAAAGTTGTTCACGGTTACCGGCGCATTCTCGGCGTCCAGCTCTAACACAATGTCCCCTTTTTCGGTCTTGATGGTGGCCCGATACTGCTTTTGCGGGTCAATTGTCATCCGTGGCGGAGCGTCGTACTGCCTTGGGGCCAGCAGTTCTAGCTGGACAAAGGCGTCTAGCCAGAAATAACTCAGCGGGGCCTGAAAGGGTTGGCGGTTGATGAAGAAGGCGGGTGTGCCGGGCACCTCGTGCTCGGTCGCCTCTTGGTAGCCGGCCTGCACTTTGTCCTCGTAAACGCCGTTTTCCAAGTCGGTTGCGAAGCGCTCGGTGTCCAGGCCAAGGTCCGCTGCGTAGCCGATGAACAGTTCTTGGGCGCGGGTGGCGTTGACCACGGACCATTCTCGCTGTTTCTCAAAGAGGCGGTCGTGCATCTCCCAGAAAGCGCCCTGCGCGCCGGCGGCCTCGGCGGCTTCGGCGGCCAATTGCGCCTTGTCGTGAATGCCGTTCAAGGGACGATGGCGAAAGACGATGCGAACGTTTTCAGCGTGCTCGTCTTCCAGATGAGTGAGCCAGGGTATGACCGCTTTGCAGGATGGACACTGAAAGTCGGCGTATTCGACCAGGGTTACCAGTGCGTCGTCAGGGCCACGGACCCAGTCATCGGCCCGAACGTCGAGCCAGGCCTGGGCGTCGGCGGTTGGCTGAGGAGAAGCGGTCGCCGTTGGGCGAGGCGTGGGCGAAATGTCTGCGGGTGTGCCGGTCGCAGTGGGCGGTATCTTTGTGAGCGTGCGGGTCGCCCTGGGCGTGGGCGGTATCCTCGTGAGCGTGGGCACATCAGTCGCCATGGGCCAGGCGGCCGAGGATGGCGTCGCCGTCGGCGCGACGGCCGTGCTGCATGCGCCGAGCAAGAGAACCGCCAGTGCGACTAGAGCAAAATATCGCAATCCTGCTGTCCGCTCATCCCCAAGCCTAAAGCGTGAAACGTGACCCTTGTGCATCACTTTTCAGTTTTGCAGTGCTTGTCGAACCAATCCAGGATACGATTAAGCCGATCTACCCGGTGCTTGGGCTCACCGCTGCGCGAGAGTTCGTGTCCGTCACGGGGATAGCGCACGAATTCGACGTCGCGATTGAGCCAGCGCAACATCAAGAACAGGTGCTCGGCGTCGGGGATGGGGACGCGAAAGTCGCACTCGCTGTGGATGAGCAGCAGCGGCGTCTTGATCTCGTCGACATAGGCCAGGGGAGAGTGCTTCCAGAGGTGCTCGTAATTCTCCCAGGGCCGGGCGTCAAACTCCCGTTCGATCAGTTCGGGGATGTCGCTGGTGCCAAAGAAGGAAGTCAGGTGATAGACCCCTCGCTGGCTGACGGCGGCGGCGAAGCGTTGGTCGTGGCCTACGACCCAGGCGGTCATAAAACCGCCGTAGGACCCGCCTGTGACGGCCATGCGCGTCGTATCAATGAAGCCCTGGCTCACGACGTAATCCACGCCAGCCATGATATCGGGCATGTCGGCCTCGCCCCACCGGCCGTGGATAGCGTCGCGGAGGGCGTGGCCATAGCCGCTGGAACCGCGCGGGTTGCAGAAAAAGACCACATAGCCCCGGGCGGCCAGACATTGCCATTCGTGCCACATTGACATAGCGCTCGGCCCCCACATGACGTGTGGCCCGCCGTGAATCTCGACCGCCAAGGGAAAAGTGCGAGCCGGGTCAAAGCCGGGTGGTTTGATGAGCCAGCCCTGGATTTCGACGCCGTCAGGCGCGGCGTACCAGACTTCTTCGACGGGCATGACTTGTTTTCGCGCCAGAAACGCCTGGTTGACGTCGGTCAGCCGCCGTTCGCCGCTACCATCCAACGCGGCGGTGTAGATATCGGGGGGGCGCTCGGGTGTGCAGGCGACAAAGCCCAACTGGTCGCTTCCGCGGGCCAGATCGAAGGCCAGCACTTCGCGCCGACCGGAGACGAGGATGGTAGGCGTGCCCCCCTCGACTGGCACCGCGTAGATGTTGGTGTCCCCCTCGTCGCTGGCCGTAAAGAGCAGCGTGAGCCC
>CBFDAD010000096.1:0-6400 GCA_965602705.1 uncultured bacterium | reverse complement strand
ATATAGGTGCCACGTTGGGACTGATCCTACTGTCACCGCTCTTTCTACTGATTGCCGCGGCAATAAAACGCGGCTCGCCGGGACCGGTCCTGTATCGGCGGCGCGTCGTCGGCGTGGGCGGCAAAGAATTTGACGCCTTCAAGTTTCGCACGATGGTCACCGATGCTGACAAAGTATTGGAGCAAAACCTCGAATTAAAGGCCGAGTTTGAAAGGGATTTCAAACTCAAGAACGATCCGCGCGTCACGTCTATCGGCAAACTCTTGCGCAAGGCCAGCCTCGACGAACTACCACAGCTCATCAACGTGCTACGCGGTGAGATGAGCCTGGTCGGACCGCGGATGATCACCTCCGAAGAAGTCGCCAAATATGGCAAATGGCGTATGAATCTGCTCACTGTCAAGCCTGGCATCACCGGCTTGTGGCAAGTCAGCGGTCGCTCCAATGTCAGCTACACGGAGCGAGTGCGCTTTGACATGCAATATATCCGCAACTATACTGTGTGGCTCGACTTGCACGTCCTATTCCAGACCATTCCCGCCGTCTTGCGCAAAGAAGGTGCTTTCTAGCCCCCGGGCCACCGTCGTCGTATAGACACAAGCCGTCGTTGATGCCACTTGCTAAAGCGCGCTCCTCTCCCCGAGGAGCGCGCTTTTGGGAAGTATAATCAAGACGCCCCCGCTACGCGGGGGCGTCTGAATGCTTTGACTGCGTTAGAGGCTACCCACTATGCCTTGACAACGGAATCTACGGGGCAAACCTCCACGCATTGCGGGGTATCAAAATAACCCTCGCACTCGACGCAAACATTGGGGTCGATCACGTAAATCTCGTCACCCTCGCTGATCGCCTCGACGGGGCACTCTGTTTCGCACGCACCGCAAGCAATGCATTCTTCCGTAATCTTCATCGCCATGGTTTGTCTTCCTCCCACTGGATATAAATGTGGCTGGTGAACGTTTATTCACGAACAACGATTCCATCCCGCCTAGCGTATCATAGGGAGGCATAGCTGTCAATGGCTAAAACTGACTAGTTCTTACACATCACCTGCCCGGCACTGCACACGCGACTGCTCGCCCACCGATCCTAAACGCTACGCGCGCAACTGCACGATGTAACGCTGACACCACAGCAAAGCCGATGCCATATCCCGCACCGTCTGTCCCTCGAAATGGTCCAGGACCGGTGTGAGGAGTGCCACGGCCTGTGGCGATGCCGAGGCCTGGACCGCCAGCCACGATCTACGACGTGTAGGGTCCACCTCTAGCAATTGACGACACGCTGCTTCAAACAGACGCACCATCCAGCGGTATCCCCACAACAACACTTGGCCGCCTGGCGCCAGGTGGCGCAGCGCGAGGCCGCGCAGCCGATTAATTGTAGGGAGATGAACAGCGTCCAGGGTGTCCCAAGTGTCAAGAAAGATGGTGTCGTAACGAGTGGTAACAAGACCAGACAAGAGTTCTGCCGCGTCACCTGTTACTATCTCCAGTGGGACCGGAAGAGCGACACTCAACGTCGGTTCGACAATCGCCCGCACCACCGGGCTGTGCTCGATCACAGTAAAGCGCGTGACCCGGCCAGCCGCCCCCGTCACGGCATACTGGGGATACAAGCCCAATCCTAACCCGCCGACCAGGGCGTGCCCTCGCGAACGCCGGGCGTTATTGTACATCATAATCCGTTCCTGAGGCGTGTCCGACATCCACAACCGGCCTTCGGGGTCAAACAAGAGACGACAATCGAGCGGCGCGGCCAGCCGGTAGGACCGCCCAAAGACCTCAGCATGATGCAGCACGCGCCGCTCTACCCGGTAACCGCCCGGATGTACGCCCGGCGGCACCTGGGCGACGGGCACGTGGAGCCAACCGGTCGTCCATTGGGTATCGTCAAAATCAGCAAAGACCGGTTGCCCCTCATCTTGACCTGACATGCAACACCTCATTTGACGGATGATACGCAACCATCATACCAACAAAAGGCACCATTCGTCAACTCGCCCCTCACGCCTTGTCGCTCAGCCCGCTTGTGGTACAATACGCTCCATTACCTCGGCAGGAGTTCCAATCAAAGGTATGAGCAAAACCTTTCATCCGATCATCGTTCTCATCAGCTTGATAATCCTATTGACACCAACCTTGTCGGCGGCCTCCACCACCAAGTTCCCATTTTCGGAAGGCCCGCCCGACCGGCGCTTTGGCGTGGTTGAAACTTACGACGCACCGGCTGCTGCCACGGCGATGGGGGCGGGCTGGACGCGCATTCCCTTCCTCTGGGCGCAGATGCAACCCAACGGCACCCACGAGTGGACCCCGCCCATCTCTGATGAAGCCCTGACGCTCGAAATCGCCCAAGGTCGTCAGCCGGTCGGTCTGGTCATCACCACACCTGGTTGGGCCACCGACGTCAGCATCGGCCCGGGTGTGCCCTATGGACTTTACACTGGGCATAACGATCCCAACAACCTGTGGGCCAACTTTTTGCGCACTCTGGTCACCACTTACGCCGGCCGCATCGACCACTGGATCATCTGGAACGAACCTGATGTCTGGGACACCGCGCACCCTGGTTACACCTGGGGCGGTTCTGTAGAAGACTTTTTACAGCTCCAGCGCGTGGCTTACGCGACGATCAAAGAAACCAACCCTGGCGCGACAGTGATCTTTTCTGGCACGAGCTACTGGTGGGATGCTGCCTACGGGCGCAACCTATACTTTCGGAGTTATTTGGACGCACTGGTGAAAGATGTGAACGCATCAGGGAACAATTATTACTGCGATGCGGTCGCGCTTCACGTCTATTTTCAACCTGATTTCGTCTACAGCATCACGACGCTCTATCACCAACTGATGCGAGAACATGGCTTTGACAAACCGCTATGGATTGTTGAGACCAACGCTGCCCCCTCCCTCGACCCACAGATGCCCGCACCCAACAGCCGTTTTGTTATCACCCTGGAGGAACAAGCCGCCTACATCATCCAGGCTTTTGCCATGGGCATCGCCGGCGGCGCGGCGCGCATTGCTGTTTTTAAAATGATTGACACGCCAACCGATCTAGTGGCTAATCCCGAGCCTTTCGGTCTCGTGCGCGCCGACGGCAGTCGACGCCCCGCCTTTGACGCTTACCGCGTCGCGACGACCTACATGGCAGGCTTTCAGGGCGGCCAACTGGAGCAGCGATCCGACGTCTCGATCGTCACGATCCCTCGGTCCAGCGGCAGCACGACGGTCCTGTGGACCCGCACCCCGTCACCAGCCACGGTCCAGGTCCCGGCCCGCACCGGGTCGGGGACACTGGTGGATATGTGGGGCAATCGACGGGCCATATCTGCCTCGGGCGGGGTCTACACGGTGCAACTGCCCGGGGCGAGTTGCACCCACGTCTCACCCTGCATTATCGGTGGCTCCCCATATATGATCGTCGAAGGCAATGTGGATGCCGCTCATCCGCCGCCGCAATCACTTCCGGGGACGACTGTGGCCGACGGTGAGGGCAAACACGATAACGGCGAGGATCAAGAAGCCGTCTACACGCCACCCACGTCAACGCCCGTGCCCGAATACACCCTCAACTTGCGACCCGCGGAGATTAGAAGCGCACGCGACGTTTGGGAGGAGCGCGCACTCGCTGGCTATCAGATACAAGTGGTCGCCGGTCCACCCTTTTATCTGTACATATTGACGGTCGTCAAAGACGTCGTAACCGAGGCTCAGCGTAGCCTGAAGCCACTGCAAGTTGACCTGGACGATCTACCGGAGACACTGGACGCGTTAAAAAGAGACGAAACTCCCGATAACATCGAGATGACAACGTGGTATAACCGGCGCACGTTGACACCATACACCGTCGCGGGTCTATTTGACCGGGTGATGGGCTACCTTGAGCGCCATCCCTCCTACCCTGCCTGCGACACCCAGGTGACGGTTGAACTTGACGACGACGGGACCTTTCCGCGCCGCATCGTCGAGAATTGGGCTGAGGATTGCCCGTCCCCCCAAAAGCCCCACTTTGCAGAGGTCGTCGCCTTTGCCACACTGACACCCACCGCCAGCCCGACGCCGACAATAACCCCCACACCTCCACCCACGGCGACAGCTCTGCCCACGGCCACGGCTACCGCCACATCGACGCCACGACCCAGCCCAACGTCGTTCGTCAGTCCCACGCCGCTTCCGCCTCGAGCAGCAGCGTCCGGCGGTAACGCTTTTGTCTGGATAGTCCCGTTGGCGGGCATAGTGGCCGTCGGCACATTCTTGATGCGGCGGAACAGCAAGAACTCAGCACACAAGACGTGATCGCGTCTTACCTTATGCGCATCACGCTTGAAATTTACACTGGAGTCGGAGTGAACTTTTAATGTCAGAACGCCACGTATATCTTCAAGACATCGCTTTGGACGAAGCATGGCATCGCTTCGACCAGGCGTTAGCTGCTGCCGGGCTTGATGCCCCCCTCCCCGGTGAGCAGGTCCCGGTGCCCGAAGCATTGGGCCGGGTGACCGCTGCGCCAATCTGGGCGCGCGTCTCCTCTCCCCACTACCACGCCAGCGCTATGGACGGCTATGCTGTGCGCGCTGCCGACACCCAGGGCGCGACCGAGACGGCCCCTATACGCCTGAACCTGGTCGCCCCCGCTCTGGTCGAGCCCCCTGTGCCTCGTCCCGCTCAGGCGGTTAACACCGGTCACCCACTGCCTGTGTGGGCCAACGCCATCATCATGATCGAAAACGTTCAGCACTATGAGGATGAGATCGAGATTATGGCAGCAGCAGCCCCATACCAGCACGTGCGTCCGCTGGGCGAGGACATGGTCGCCACCGAACTGGTATTGCCGGCCAACCACCTGCTGCGTCCGGTGGACCTGGGGGCCGTCGTCGGCTGTGGCCATACCGGGATTTCAGTGCGGCGCAAACCGCGCGTGGCCGTTATTCCCACCGGCAACGAATTGGTCAGCGTGGAGCAGGCCAGCGACCTCCGTCCTGGCGACATTATCGAGTACAACAGCATCGTCCTGGCAGCCCAGGTGGCCGCCTGGGGTGGCCAACCGACCCGCTGGCCCAGCATCCCCGACGACCTGGCATCCATCAAGGCCGCCGCGCTACAGGCCGCCGCCGATCACGACCTGGTCCTCATCAACGCCGGTTCTTCCGCTGGCAGCGCAGACTTTACCGCGCAGGTCGTCCAGGAGATTGGCGAGTTGCTGGTTCACGGCATCGCCGTGCGCCCCGGTCATCCGGTAATTCTAGGGGTAGTGCATGATCCCCAGACTCCTATCATCGGCGTGCCTGGCTACCCGGTCTCGGCTGCACTGACCGGTGAGATTTTTGTCGAGCCCCTACTGTCGCGTTGGTTAGGGCGTCCGTCGCGGGCGCGCCCTCGGATGCAGGCCACGCTGACGCGCAAGGTGCAGTCGCCCTTGGGGGACGACGAATTAATGCGCGTGGCGGTGGGGCACGTGGGAGACCGGACGGTGGCCGCGCCATTGTCACGGGGGGCCGGTGTGATCACGTCGCTGGTACGGGCTGACGGCATCGTGCGCATTCCGCGCTTCTCTGAAGGCGTGCACGCCGGTGAAACGGTGACGGTCGAACTTTTCCGGGATCCGGCCGAGATCGAACGGACCATCATCACCATTGGTAGCCACGATTTGGTCCTTGACCTATTGGCGCAATTTCTGGTCGAACGCTCGCCGGGCATGCGGCTGGCCAGCGCCAACGCTGGTAGCCTGGGAGGCCTCGTCGCGCTGCGACGGGGTGAAGCCCACCTGGCCGGGAGTCACCTGCTTCACCCCGAAAGCGGTGAGTACAATATCGCCTACGTACAACAGTATCTCCCTGGCCGACCTGTGGTGCTGGTAACACTGACCCGGCGGGAGCAAGGGTTGATTGTCGCGCCGGGCAACCCCAAGCACGTCAAGAGCCTGGCCGACCTGACACGCCCCGACGTCTGCTATATCAACCGGCAGCGCGGTGCAGGCACCCGCGTGCTCCTGGACTATCGACTAGGCGAGATGGGAATCGACCCTGTGGCGATCCAGGGCTACGAACGCGAAGAGGTGACTCACCTGGCGGTGGCTGCCGCCGTCGCCAGCGGCGTGGCCGATTGCGGGCTGGGCATCCGCGCAGCCGCCCGCGCGTTGGAGATGGACTTTGTCCCGGCCGAGTGGGAGCGCTACGACCTGGTGATTCCCCGTGAGCACTATGAGAGTGCGCTACTGCAACCGCTGCTGGATCTGTTAAAAGACGAGGCCTTTCACGCCGCCGTCAGCGAATTACCCGGCTACGATCCCTCGCCAATGGGCCAGGTCGTGGCTGAGATCGGTTAAGCACAACATTCACAACTGTGAAAACTAACAAGGGCACTGCTTGCCACGCCCTTTCCCAAAAAAAGGAGAA
>CBFDAD010000095.1:0-6482 GCA_965602705.1 uncultured bacterium | reverse complement strand
AATGGAGATGGATCACCTGATGCAGCGTCTGGGCGCCGAGGCGGTAGACTGGGATTACAAGACTGACTGCTGTGGCGGGTCCCTGGGCCTGACGCAGACCCCCATTGCCCACGAGATGACGGCCAGGATCTTGCGCAACGCTCGCGAGCGGGGCGCTGATGCGGTCGTCACTATGTGTCCGCTGTGTCACATCAATATTGACGGGCGTCAAGAACAGATCAAGGATTTGGGTTTCAAGATCCCGGTCTTTTACGCGACTCAGTTGGCGACCATCGCTCTAGGCCTCGGGGAAAAAGCGGCCATGTTGAACAAGAACCTGGTGGACCCACGTCCACTGATGCGCGAGAAGGGGCTGATTTGATGCGCGTTGTTCAGCCCTGAGCTTGCTTTGGGCACCTGCGTCGCTCCGTCTGCGGCGCAGGTGTCTTTTTAGGCTGGCCAGGCGAGGTTACACCTTGCGCACGTCGGCAATGCGAATCTCGGGCAGGCTGCTCAGGGTTTCCACCAGCGTTTCTTCAGGGACGTTGAGGACTTTGATCACAGAGGCCCAGATTTCTGGATCTGCCGTAGGATAGGTGACGAACACCGACAGATAGCCACCCTTTTCACTGATTGCCCTGGTCAAGCGCGCTACCTCGCCAGCCCGGTCTGGTTGCAGCACGGTTACGCGCACGCCAGCCCGCCGCGCACCTAGCATGCCGACCATGGTTTTGAACAGGTCGTTGTCGCTGATGATCCCCACCAGCTCGCCGTCCCGCATAACCGGCAAGCAACCGATCTTTTTGTCGGCCATGATACGGGCGGCTTCCTCGATGGTCTTGTTCTCGCTAACGGTGACTATGTCCTTGACCATGACGTGATGTGCTTTCATTTTGGTCCCGAGATAGTTGATCACGAACGGGCTGAGTTTGCTCACGTCGGAAGGGACAGCGCGCATCAGTGACCGCTGCGTGATTAGCCCCACCAGTTTCTCATCGGCATCCACGATGGGTAGATGCCGGATGTGATTTTCTTCCATTATCCTCTGGGCTTCTATCACCGGCATGTCTGGATGTCCGCAAATAGGATCGGGTGTCATTTGATCTTTGACCAGCATATTTCCTCCTCTAAAATCAAGATGTTTTCCCTGTTGTGGAAGACCGTTAGAAAAGTCCAGTTGCACCGGAGCTGTGCCGCCGGCCTGCGGTGCCGGGGAAGCCAGCGCAGCGCACTTTCCGGCACAGGAAGGGGGTTGCCTGTGACCAGATCGCAACACAACCCGATTGGCGACTCCGCTTAGACCCCATTATAGGTACCTGGTCTGCGCGTGTCTATAGCCCACCACAGTCGTTTGCCGGTGGGGCGGCTAGTCGCCGACTGGCACATAAGGACTAGTCCTGAAGACAAAGAACAATGCATCTGGCCGGGGGATGACAAGAGCGCCATTTAGGCGCTCTTGTAAAGTGTGTTTCAATTGCCCCCTCTACGCTCTCCGGCGCGATGCAACAAAGGCTACACCTACCGCACCTGCCAGCAGCAGTACAAAGATGCCGCTGATGCCAATGGCGATTTCGCCCAGTCTAGAAAGCAGGCTCTTCGATTCGGACGTGTCCTGGTCTGGATTCCCTTCGCTTGAGTTGGAGGCTGACTGTAACAAACCCGCGAGCGGGTTGGACTTTTCCTCTGCTGATGCGACCGCCTGAGTTTGAGCACTGCTCTCTGGTGCGTTGGGGTCGCTTTGAATGCCAAACTCGACGTTCGCCGTGTTGCCGTCTGGCAGTGGCACTGCCCAGTACTCGGGTGTAATCGCGTTATAACCCGCAGGTTTTGACAGTTCGACCATATAGGTGCCCGGAATCAGTTGATTGAAGCAGTAAGGCTCGCTCTGACCGTCTGAAGTATAGCTGCCCACGACACCTTTGTCGCTGGATAGCGTAAAACCGGCGTTAGGAACTAGCTCCTCCGTGGACGGATCGCGCGCGCCGTTACTGTTGCGGTCGTGGTAGACCAAGACACAAATGGCGCTGCTGGGCGCAGAAGCCTGGACTGGGGCTGCTGGCTGCTCGCTGACAGCAGCGACGGCCTCTGGTTGCTCGACATCTTCTGCGGAGGCTGGCGCGGGAGCACTTTCCTCCGTCACTGGCGTGGCGGCAGGCAATGGGTTCTGCGGAACAGCGATGACCAGCTCTTGTCCAGAGTAGATCAGCGCAGGATTGTTGTTCAACTGGTTGATCTGGGCCAGCATTTCCTGTGCTGTTGTACCAGAACCGGTAGCGTACTGTATGGCGATGCCCCACAGCGTATCACCTGAGCGGACGGTGTGGACGACCGCGCCATCGGGACGCGGCGTGGACGTGGCTGCTGGTGGTGGCGGTGGGCCAGGAGTAGCGGTCGGTGGCGGTGGGGGTGGCGTGTTGGTGGGTTCCTCGGCTGGCGTGATGACGACCAGACTGGTGTCGTCCCACTGTGAGGTCAGCGCGTCGTCCATCGGCGCGTCTGGACTAGCGTACACAAACACGGTCACTGTCGAGTTCTGGGCCACAGCTTGAACTGACATTTGCTGCCAGGCCGACCCGGAACCTACGGCCACCGGGTTGGTTGTACCGCTCCAAACCACGCTGCCGCCAAAGGGGTTGGTCCCCCCGGTTGGGTCGATGCCGACTTTCATGTTAGCGGCGCCAGGCGTTCTCGAAGGGTCAGGGTCCTTGCCATACAGAAACCCCCAGGCGCTAAACTGCAACCCGGCTCCCGGTTCAATACTGCCCACTTGCTGGTAGACGCCTGCTGTGTGGGTGGCGTATCGCTTACCATATTGCAGCGCCTGGCCACCACCGTGTATCTGGTCCGGAACATAGAATTCCAGTCCGATCAAGCCATACTCGGGCCTCTGATTCATCCAGTAGGTGGGGTCAGACATAGGCTTGCCTTCGTCTATCCACCAGGCCACCCATCCATCGGCGACTTTGCCCAAAAAAGAGTCCCCTTGCCAGTGCCAGCTACCTTCAAAGCCAGGGTTGATCAAGAGATTTTGGCCCTCTTGTGCGGTTGGGTTTGCCGAAACCAGCACAGGCACCAACGGTAAAATCAATGCTACAGTAATCAACAGCCAAAAATGCCGTACGATTCTCATCTCATCGCCTCCTAAGCAAAGCGGTCGTCGTGCGAAATCAAGTCTGGGCCTCGCGTGTGCTATCAGAAGCCTGGCGAAAGCCATCTCACGTCGCCCGCTGATGCAACCTGGCGGCCCCTTGAAGTGACAAAACAAAGCGGCCCGCGACCCCAACTCGCTACAGGGCGTCTAGGCCGTTGTGGGCTTTTGTGATACGATTCAAAGAAGGATTCCAGTGAACACCAAGCAGCGCTCCATCGTTGTCGCGCTAACGCTGACCGCCTTCATTTGCCAATCACAATTCACCGTATTGGACCTCAAATGTCACTTCCCTCGTGACTCACCAAGGCCCGCGCATTATAGCACAAGTCCCTTGACTGTCAACTCGTAAATTGTTGACATAAAACTGCGCTTCCCCAATCGATGGACAGCCCCGGCCAGTTTACAAACAATCTGTTTCGTGATAGAATGCACGCGAGGTCTGAGTGACTCTAATATCATCTTTTTTAGTCGAGGGTGGATCATGCAGGATACCAAGCAGAGAATCCTCACGTTGCTCAAAATGAACGGCGGGTTGACGACCAGCGAACTGGGCGGGATGCTGGAAATTAGCGCGACGGCTGTCCGGCGTCACCTCAATACGCTTGAAGCTCAAACGTTGATTGCTCACCGCACCGAACAACGAGGTATGGGACGTCCCAGCTTTGTTTATGAGCTGACGGCCGACGCCTCTAACGTGTTTCCCCAAAGCTACGCTGCTTTCGCTGCGTCTCTCCTCCGCGATCTGGTCGATCTGGACGGAGAGGAGAAACTGGAAGAATTGTTCAATCGGGGTCAGGAGAGACGGCGTCAGCAGTATCTCACTCAAGTCAATGGTAACACACTCAGCGAGCGTGTAGCCTCCCTGGCCAGGCTGCTGGAGAGTGAGGGTCGGATGACAACTTGGGAAAAGCTAGGTGAAGGCGATTATATCCTGCGTGAGCATAACTGCCCGATTCTCAAGATCGCCGAAAAATTTGAACAACCCTGTCGGTGTGAGATTGCTCTTTTTCGAGAGATCCTCCAGGCCAAGGTTGAGCGGACTGGCCACATACCCGATGGGGACATCGCCTGCGTATACAAGATTGAAGAACGGGATGATGCCGACCAGGCTGAGGCCCAGGCGTAACAGCCGCGCGCCGTTTGATAAAGACTTGCTCCGCTAACCCCGCAGGCACAAAAAACGCCGCGTAAAGAAAAAAGTTCTATCTTCGCGATCAAGCTTGCCGTTCGGGGCCGTGTACAAATTGGGCCGGGCGGTAGAGCTCTATCATCTGTCTACCTGACAAGCATAAACCCCGAATGACGATAAATTAAACGCCTGGATGAAGCAACTGCGCTGATGACCGGCTAGTAAACCACTTGGGGTTTGTGGGACTCGTTTCTAAGAAGGAGTGCCACGGTGTGCCGGCTTGGCCCGAATCGGCGCTACCCACCCAAAATTTCAATCATTCGGGGTCTATGTTCTATTGTGCATCCATACTAATACGATATGTGGCAGTTGTCAATAGAACACTACCTTAAAAATTTCCCTCTACCAACTCTCACGGCGCTTGCGCCGGGCGATCAGTAGGAAAGCCATAGCGATGAGGAGCACAGAAAGCAAGCCCAGGCCGACTGCGATGGATTCCACAGGCAGCGAACTTGAGCGACCGGCTTGTTCCTTCGCGCTGACCACAATTTGCGAACCAACCAAAGTGGACGATTGCCCCTCGCCATCCAACGCTTTGGCGACAAAGGTATAGGTGCCGACCGCTGACAAGGTAAAAGAAATCTGGGGACTGGTCGTTTCGGTCCAGACGTCGCTCAGCCCCTCGATTCGGTAGCGATAAATCAAAGGTTCCGGTTGATCATCGTCGCCACTCAACTGGATTTGAATCGGTTGTTCGACAAAGGTTTCAAGTGTGCCGGGTTGTTCAGCCGGCCGTCCGGCGACGGTTGCTTGATCTAGGACCAGTTGAGGAGGACGGCTCAATACGTGCAGCGTGAAGCTGATGTTTGGGCTGTGATCCAACGTGTTAGTACGGACCGATGCGGTGAAGGTGTAGGTCCCACCGGGTAGACCAGCATAGGTGATGGAAGCCTGTTTGCCTCCCAGCGAGCTCGCTGGGAGGACGCGCCAGTTGTCGTCGAAACCTTGTAGCCGGTAGCGGTAGGAAAGCTGGCGAGCGGTCAGCGCCGGCGCGATGGCGACCAAATCTATGCGCATGGCGTTGCGCCCGAGGGTCAGGACGACCGGTCCACCGCCGTCGGCTGCTTGATTAGTTATCAAATTGACCACGCCATCGAGACGTAGATGGGGGCGAGTGGGATCGTACAGTGCTATACCGGCGTCACCTGCAAAGAGCACGCTTCCCTCGGGACCGGCAGCTATGTGGCTTACGATGCCGACCTCTGGATCGAAACGACGCCATTCCCAGCCTGATTGTGCCCCTGTGCAGTGTAAACAGTCGGTGCGGTAGACCTGGTTCCCAATCGCCACCCACACTGTCCCGCCTTCGTCTTGATAGAGGACGGGGACCGGACCGCTAGGTAATCCTTCCACCGGCCCCAGGCCGCGCCACCGCGCGTCTTCGCCTGGCTTGTATAAAAACAGGCCCAGCGGCGCGCCCAGCCAGGCCCGTCCCCGGGCGTCACGCACGAGCGCCAGGGGGTCTGGACCCATTTCCTGACTGCCGGACTCATTCAGGACCGTCTCCCAACTGCCTCTCTGATTGAGGCTCAGATAAAAGGGCCGGCCAGGTGTAACCACGGTGGCTAGCCACAGGTCGCCGACGGCGTCTTGCCAGATGCGTTTGGTGTTCCGTCCGGGCAGGGCGGCAAAGGTCTTCCATTTGTCTCCGTCCCAGATTTCCAGGCCGCGGTCGCCAGCCAGATAGACGTCGCCAGTGGCCGAGACGAGCATATCAGCGTAGCTCCCCCCGCTCAATTTGGCCTGGCTCGTGGTGCTGGTGAGTCCTTCACTGATCGTGTGGCTGACCCAGACGTTGCCGTTCCACTGCCACACGTTGCTCTCTGCGCCTAACGCGATGGCCCACACGTTGCCTTCAGCGTCGCCAGCGATTTGATCTATGCCTGCGGGCCGGGTGTAACTGAAAATCTGGTGGTTCCTGAGGTTGATACGGTTGACACCAGCGGCGGTCGCCACCCACAAACTGCCCTGTCCGTCGCCCCACAGGTCGCTTACGTCGTCATTCAGCAGTCCCTCGACCCGCGTCAACTGGCTGGGCTGGATGCTCAAGGGTCGGCGATAGCGTAGTACCCCCCCTTGCGCGCCACGTCGCGCATCACTGGTCAGTCCTAACCAGAGTTCTTCGTCCTCGTCGAGCCACGTCGCGCTGACCACACCCCCTTC
>CBFDAD010000094.1:0-6538 GCA_965602705.1 uncultured bacterium | reverse complement strand
GACCTCTGGCGCCGCCCATCTGCTAATCAGGCCGCACGTGGGCTGGGCGCCGACGCCGATGGGGGACATTGTCCACCGCTGCCTGATCCCACAGGTGACGTCGTGAGTGTCTCCACCGTCGCCGAGTTGCTGGATGCGATGGACGATCTAACCGCCAACACCACCATCCTTATGGTGGACGGCACTTACGAACTACATGGGAGCCAGCTCTGGTTCGACGTCCCCGGTGTGACACTGCGCTCGACCAGCGGAAACCGTGAGGCGGTCATCCTCGACGGCAACTATGAAACAAACGAAATCGTCACCATCGCCGCCTCCGACGTGACCGTCGCCGACCTGACGTTAAAGCGCGCCCGCACGCACCCGATCCACGTCGCCCCCCCTCCTGACGCAGACATAGAGAATGCCCTTGTCTACAATGTGCACATCATCGACCCCGGTCAACAGGCGATCAAGATCAACCAAAACGGGACACACTACCCGGACGACGGCGTGGTGGCCTGCTCTCACATCGAACTGACCGACGCCGGGCGGCCACGCATCTGGGAGATAACCGGCAGTTGCTACACCGGTGGCGTGGATGGGCATCAGGCCTGGGGTTGGGAGATCCGGGACAATCTCATTGAAGGGTTCTGGTGCGAGGAGGGGCTTTCCGAGCACGGGGTTCACTTTTGGACCGGCAGCCGTGACACGGTGGTCCAGCGCAACGTGCTCATCAACAACGCTCGCGGTGTGGGCTTTGGTCTTGGCGAAAGCGATGGCGGGCGCGTCTACGGCGACGACCCCTGCCCTGGCGAGGGCTATGTCGGTCACTTTGACGGCATTATTCGCAACAGTTTCATCTTTGTGGAGCGGGACGCGCTGTTCGCATCAGAGTATGGTTTCGATTGCGGCATCTGCCTGGCACAGGCGTGCGGCGCCCAGGTTCCTCATAACACCGTCGTCTCCACAGACGTGCCTTTCTCGTCCATCGAGTGGCGCTTTGAAAACACGGACGCCGAGATTGTCAACAATCTGGTCAGCCATAACTTGCGGGATCGGGGGGGCGTCGCTTCTCTGGCGGGAAACCTGGATTACGCTCCGCTTACCCTGTTCGTGGACGGTGCGGGGGGTGACCTGCACCTGTCTGCAGAAGCGAGCGTCGCCATTGACCGGGGGGTGACGCTTGCGGTGGGATTGTGTGACGATGACATCGACGGTGATGCCCGGCCCATCGGCTCTGCTCCTGACATCGGAGCCGACGAGTACTGCATCACACCACCCGCCGCCGTGGCTGATCTGCGCGTGGTACAGGCCATCACTACCACCGACATCCTCACTGTCACCCTGCGCTGGACCGCTCCGGCAGAGGCCGTGACCTATACGTTGCGCTATAATGACGCGCTCATCAGCGAATCCAACTGGGGGGGCGCGGTTCCTATCACCGTGCCCTTTGCCGCTACGCCTGGTGGTCCTGAGTGGCTGACCGCGCCTGTCTCCCACAGTGGTGGCACGGTCTACTTTGCTCTCAAGTCGCAGAACGCCGGGGGAGATTGGTCAAACCTATCCAACAACGCTTTCTGGCCGTTCTGGGATGTCTTGCTACCGGTCGTACTCAAGGGGGAGCCGTAAAGAAGCCCAGGTTTTACGAGAATCAAATTGAAAGGAGATGCACGATGATGCAAACGGCTACGCATGGCCAGCTCGTGACCTATTCGGTCACCATTCAGGACCTCGCCGCGCCCCTCAACGCTACCGTAAACTTGAGCGATGAGGTGCCTTGGGGTCTCTCCTACGTCTCCCACACCCTCACCGCCACGACCGGCACCGTCACGGACACTGCTAGCCCCGTCCTGCGCTGGTCTGGCGTTCTCAGCCCCGCTTCAGCCGTCACTGTGACTTATGTTGTTACGGTCACCGAGACGGGCTCCAGGGTCATTAGCAACACGGCACTGATTGAGGTGCCGGGCTATCAGACCTTTACCCGCACAACCACGCTGCTGGTTAACGGGCGGTCCATTTACCTACCGCTGGTGCTAAGGACCGACGGTTAGTCGACAAATCTTTGCGCGTTGTCAAGATAGGCTTGATCCAGACATAAAGGGTGTCTGGTGATTGCCTGTCGAATTCTGTATTAGACACAAATATGAAAGAGGAGAGCATGCAATGAAAGCAAAATACATTTTCACATTCGCGATTCTGGTCACGTTGTTCCTGGCGTCGTGGGGAACCCTTCACCAGACTGCCAGCCGCGCCGCACCCTCAGACCTTCCGGTTTTTCCCGGAGCCGAGGGCTTTGGCACCACCACTCCGGCCGGAAGTGGCCGCCATCTCAGTCCGGCCTATACCAGGGTCTACAAAGTGACGAATTTGGATGCTCGGGGCAGTGGCACACTCAGAGAGTGCGTCGAGGCATCAGTACCTAGGGTGTGTGTTTTTGAGGTATCGGGTACGATTGAGATTAATGACCGCTTGAACATTGATAGCCCATACATTACGATTGCAGGACAGACGGCACCTTCGCCAGGGATCACGCTGAAAGGGGCCACGTTGGTCATCAGGACCCACGATGTGCTCGTACAGCATTTACGCATTCGTGTTGGTGATCGTGGGGGCGTCTACCCTGACGATCGCGACGGAATCGGGTTGACAGGCTCTGGCGATCGTGATGTGTATAACGTCGTAATTGACCACTGCTCGGTCAGTTGGGCCATCGATGGCAACGTAGATTTTTGGGGTGACAGAGTTAACGACGTGACGGTTAGTAACTCTATCATTAGTGAGGCGTTACAGGATTCCCTGCATTCTGACGGCACCCACAGCACGGGAATGCTTATCGGGAGGCACGCCAATCGGGTTGCTGTACATCATTCTCTTTTCGCCCATAACAATCATAGGAATCCAGCGATACAGACGGATACGGGAACCGAATTGGTCAACAACTTGTTCTATAACTGGGGACCATGGGGGCACACCGTTTTTTCGGATGGTGATGGCTCGGAGCCGCTTTTTTCCAACGTCATCGGCAATTACTACAAACCGGGCAACAACACTCAGGATTATAAGCCGATTGAGATTAGTGATGATTTAGACTCGTCG
This sequence comes from uncultured bacterium, assembly GCA_965602705.1. Lineage (GTDB taxonomy): Bacteria > Chloroflexota > Anaerolineae > S140-20 > S140-20 > CBFDAD01. Next base: position 3,460 of record CBFDAD010000094.1, on the reverse strand, counting down.
TCCGAGATTTACGTCAAAGGTAATGTTGGTCCATGGCGCTGGACTGATTCAGGAAACGAATGGATCATTGTATCTGGCGATGAGGATCTCTATCGTTCTTTTACACCGGCTGTAGAAAGGTCGGTGCTCACCGTCCACCCCACCGAGGAAGTTTATGAATATGTGCTGAGCCACGCGGGTGCATGCCCTACAGATCGAGATGAGGTAGACAGGCGCACCGTCGACGACGTCCGGAATGAAACTGGTTGGATCATCGACAGCCAGGATGACGTCGATGGCTGGCCAGACCTTGACGAGAACTACCGGGCGCTATACCTGCCTGCCAACCCCAATGGCGACGACGATGGGGACGGATACACCAACTTGGAAGAATGGCTTCACGCCTTTGCACATGGGATTGAGGGAAGCGGGTTTACCCTGCGTGCATACCCGTTCGCACAGGCCGTTGACCCGGGTGGTGTCGCCCAGTATAATATTGAGGTACAGCCGTTCGGCGACTTTACCGGCGTGGTCATACTGAGCGTCACTAACCCATCGTCCAGACTGGAAGTCAGCCTGACTTCCACTATCGTAGCGCCATCTGAGCAGGTTACGCTGACGGTGGTGGACGAACCCGATGGCAGCACTCAACTCCTGCCAGGCCTTATGTACAGTATTCCTATCCTCGGCAGTAGTGGCAATATCAGCGGTACCTTGGATGTCAACCCTATCACCAGCACCCTGGATGTCAACCTGCTGGTTGGCGGGTCGCGCTACTATCTGCCCAGGGTGATGATGGAAAACCCATAGAATCAGATCCCTGGTCGTTGTCTGGTTCCTAAGCCGTGCTGACAGATGAGGACCGGGGCAGCGGTTGTGGCGGCAGGCGATGGTGTTCGCCAACGGTCGTACCATCTGCCTGCCGCTGCTTCAGCAGCGTTGAACGAAAGGAGAAAGAAGATGCGTATCCGGTCCAAATTACTGTGCATGGTTCTTTTCTTGGGCGTGCTGGCGTCGCCTCTGCCCCACGTTCGCGCGGCCGCTACACTGCAGCTCTATGGTACCTTTCACGCGATGGGGGTGATCGTCACGCTCGCTGGCAGCGACGACCCTGATGGCGATGCTATTGCTAGGGTCGAATACCGCGCCGCTGGCGAACCGTATCGAGATGCCCTTGCACTCTCGCGTGTCGCCGATACGCGCTTTGTGGGCAGTCTCTTCTGGCTGGAGCCGGGCACCGCTTATGACGTGCGGGTCACCTTCGACGACCCCGATGGTGACCCTTTGGACGGCGTCACCGTCGCAGGCACCGCCGCGACGCGCGCTGAAATCGCCATCCCTGTACCCGGCAACGCTTACTACGTCAGCCCTACTGGCAGCGGGACTGCGTGTAGTGAAAGCCTCCCGTGCTCACTGGATTACGGGCTTGATCAGGCCCAACCTGGCGAGCAAGTCGTGCTGCGCGGTGGTACCTACTATGAAGGGGATGTCAGCGTCCCGCGCTCGGGCATCGCGGGCGCACCGATCGTCATCCGGGGCTACGAAGGTGAGACCGCCGTATTGGATGGCGCCGACCCGGATAGCTTTGTCTGGACGGCATATGGCGGCGGCGTTTATTATGCCAACGTCAACGTCGCCGGCACGCATCTGGTTGTGGCCGACGGGCAGCGTCTGTTCCCTTACGACGATTTGACCGACCTGCAAAATCTGAGTCGAGATAACACGCCTGGCTTTTACGCCGACGGCATGACCCTCTACGTCCATCTGGCGGGGGACGCCAATCCCAACGGTGCGGAGATGGCCGTCTCTCGCCACGGGAACGCCTTCTACGTCGCGCAAGATCATATCTACTTTATCGACCTGGCCTTCCGCCACTATGGGCAAGGGGGGTATCCGAAGGTCATTTATTTTTATGATGCCAGCGATAACCTGGTGCAGGGATGCACCTTTGCGGTCAACGACCTGGGCATTGGCATCAAGAATGGATCGGGCCGCAACGTCATCCAGGACAACGAGTTCTATGATACCATCTTTGATTGGCCCTGGGCGGATATCAAAGAGTTGGAAGGCCTGGAGGACGGGGGCGTTGCTTTCTACGACCCGGTCACCGGACGGGGGAACGTCATCCGGCGCAACGTCTTTCACGACGACTTTGATGCCTTTGGCGTTTGCCCGTCGGACACGGCCGCGGTGACCAACGAGACCGACGTTTATGAGAACCTGGTCTATAGAATGGGCGACGACGGTGTGGAGACGGATGGTCAATGCAGCAACGTGCGCTTGTGGGGCAACACTTTCCACGACGTGCTGGTGGGCATCTCGCTGGCCCCTGTGTATGACGGCCCGGTTTATGCCATCCGCAATCTGATCTATCGCATCGGCGTGGGCAACAACGACTTTTCCGGCAGCCCCTTCAAGTTCAACAGTGGCTACGGTCAGTCCGGGCCGATGTACCTGTTTCATAATACCGCTGACGCCGCACTGCCGGGCAACGATGGCCTCGACATCAGATCGCCAGGGACGTGGACGCTGATTTACGCGCGCAACAACGTCTGGGCCGGCACCGAGTATGCGCTGAACAACGCCAATCCCAGCCAGCCGCTCGATCTTGATTACGACGACCTTTACACCACCCTCGCCGGCGAGTTAGTGTGGTGGGCCGGGCTACCCGACCGCCATCTGAACACCCTGGCTGAATTTCAGGCGGCCACGGGTCAGGAGCCCCACGGCCTGAGCGTTGCGCCTGGTTTTGTCGACGCCGCCAGTGGCGACTACAGTCTCGACCCCGCCAGTGACCTGATTGACGCTGGCGTCATCATCCCCGGCATCAACGACGACTATGCCGGCGCTGCGCCTGACGTGGGCGCTTTCGAGTACGCAGGCGCGGGCTTTACACTCCGTGCCGTCCCCGCCAATCGCGCCATTCCCCCGGGAGGCGTCGCCACTTTTACCCTCGCGGTGCAGCCGGTCGGTGATTTTGCTCAGGCCGTCACGCTGAGCGCTGCGAGCCCATCCCCCAGCCTGATTCTCAGCCTGGCCCCCGCCAGCTTCACCCCACCCGGCGTGGCCGTGTTAACCGTCACCGACACCCATGGCGAGCCGACGCTCGTACCGGGTTTATGGTACACCATACCCATCAGCGGCACCGGGGGTGGTTTTGAACGGGTGACATCGGTGACGTTGTTGGTAGGGGGCACACGCATCTACCTGCCCTTGACCCTCAAGGAGTAGGTGGTCAAGGTTCGTAGTGCGCGCTTCAGCGCGCTATTCCGGCGCTGAAGCGCCGGCTACGAACAGGTTCAGTTCTGCCCTGGACAACTGCCTTGACCGGCGCTATAATGCGCCAAGCTGACCGGTCGGTTTGTGATCTGGAAGGGCAGAGGGCGTGTCCTCAAAACTGAAACCCGAGACGCTCCGCATGTACAACGAATTGCGGCGTCCGCTGATCGGGTTGATTGAGGAAGGGATGCACAGCGCCGAG
>CBFDAD010000093.1:0-6565 GCA_965602705.1 uncultured bacterium | reverse complement strand
CGAGGAGCTGGCGGATGACCAGGTGCGTTCCGCTACGATTGGGCCCGCGGGTGAAAACCTGGCACGCATCGCCAACGTGAGCAATGATGGACGCAAGGCGGGCCGTACCGGCCACGGCGCGGTGTGGGGCTCCAAGAAGCTCAAGGCCCTTTCTTTGCGCGGCACCCAGAACGTCGAGGTCGCCGACCCGGATACGCTGTTGGCGTTGGCCTATGACATCCAGCAGGCCTCCCAGGGTCCGCACACGCAAAAGTATCGCATCCTGGGCACATCCTCCAACGTGCTCAACATGAACAGGTTGGGCCTGTTACCCACCCGCAATTACCAGGAGGGCACCTTTGAGGACGCCGAGTTGGTGAGCGGCGAGTATCTGCACGAGCACTATAAAGCCAAGACGATCGCCTGTGCGCAGTGCCCCATCGCCTGCGAGCAGGTTGGTCACGTCAAGGAAGGCCCCTATGCGGGGGCCATGGGCCACATTGAGTACGAGTCGCTGTATGCACTGGCGCCGAACTGTGGCTTGAATCACTTCCCGGCCGTCATCCAGGCCATCACCAACTGCAACGAGTTTGGTCTGGACACGATGAGCACCGGGGTCACCATCAGTTGGGCTCTCGAATGTTACGAACGGGGTGTCTTTACCAAAGAGGATTTCAAGTGCGCCAAGTATCCCGAAGGCTTTGAGGCGAACTTTGGCAGCAACGAAGCGGTGGTGACGCTGACCGAGATGATCGCCAACCGCGAGGGTTACATGGGGGACCTGTTGGCCGAAGGGACGCGCCGCGCCAGCGCTAAGGTGGACCAGGAGCGCGGCACGGAGACCTACCAGTGGGCGATGCACATCAAGGGTTTGGAGGCGCCTGGCTACGACGCGCGCACACTCAAGACCTTTGCGCTAGGCCTGGCGGCGGGCACGCGCGGCGCCTGCCACAACCGGACGGCCGCTTACGACCCCGACATCAAGGGGCAGGTGGATCGTTTCAGCGTTGACGAGACGCGGGGCGGGCTGGCCAAGAGCACCGAAGAATACGCGGCGGTTTACGATACGCTGCCGTTGTGCAAGTTTATCCGCCGTTGCTTCACCGGCAAGGCCGACCGGGCGGGCGCGTGGCCGGCTATCGCCAAGCTGATCAACGCCACGACGGGCTGGGACTTTGGCTACGACGAAGTCGATCTGATTGGCGAGCGCGCGCATACGATCAAAAAGGCCTTTAACATCCGGGAGGGCTGGACGCGTGAGGATGACCATTTGCCCTACCGCTGGCAGCACGAGAAGATGAAAGTGGGTCCTTCTGCCGGATACGTAGTGACTGACGAGGAGTTGGAGTACCTCAAAGACATTTACTACGAGGCCAAAGGTTGGACGAAAGAAGGGTTGATCCCCAAAGAGAAGCTGGTTGCTTTGGGGATGGATGATGTCGCCGAAGAGATTGGCGTATAGGAGCAGAGCCATGCCTACCACCTCAACTTCCAAGTACCAATATATTACGTGTGACCCAAACAAGTGCGTGGGGTGCCAGTTGTGCGAGTACATCTGTTCGTACACCAAGACGGGTGTTTTTAACACTTATCGCAGCCGCGTCCGCACCGTGCGCGCACACAAGATTTTGATGACGGCGGTCGCCTGCCGTACCTGCGAGGATGCGCCGTGCGTCATCGCCTGTCCGCGCAGTGCGCTGACGCAAGATGCGGTCACCGGCATCATCCACGTAGATGCTAGCCGCTGTGACGGCTGTGCCTGGTGCATCGAGGCCTGCGACTTTGGCGCGATTTCGATCAACCCGGAGACCAAGCTGACCGAGATCTGCGACCAGTGCGAAGACGAGGAAGAGGGTCCGCAGTGCGTCAAGTGGTGCCCCAAGGAGGCGCTGGAGCTGACCACGCCCGATCGACGAGCCCAACGGTCGCGGCGCAAGCTGGCCATCGAGGAAGTGCTCGGACAGTAGGATTCGAGACTACCTCGCATTCATGGTATAGCCGCATCTTTTAGTGTTGTGATGAGGAGTGATATGGCAGGAGACAATGGAGGCCAAGGCCTGCGCATTGGTGTGTACGTTTGCCATTGCGGGTCAAATATCGCCGGCGTGATTGAACCCCAGTCCGTGGCTGATTACGCGGCTACGCTGCCCGGCGTGGTCCGTTCGGTCGACACGCTTTACGCGTGTGCCGACAGTGGCCAGAATCTGATCAAAGAAGACATCAAAAAGTACAACTTGAACCGGGTCGTGGTCGGCGCTTGCACCGTACGTATGCACGAGCCGACGTTCCGCGCGGCGGTCGCCGAGGCCGGGCTCAACCCGTTCTTGATGGAGATGGCCAACATCCGCGAGCAGTGCACCTGGGCGCACGGCCACGACCCCGAGGGCGCGTTGGCCAAGACCAAAGACCTGGTGGCGGCCGCGGTGGCCAAGGCCAGCTTTCTCACCCCGCTGGATATGATCAAGGTGCCTGTCACCAAGCGGGCGATGGTCATCGGCGCGGGGGTGGCGGGCATCAGCGCCGCGCTGGACCTGGGTGACCAGGGAATCGATACGATCCTGGTAGAAAAGGAACCGACCATCGGGGGGGTGATGGCGCAGTTGAACAAGACATTCCCCACCATGGACTGTAGCATATGAATTCTCGCCCCCAAGATGGTTGACGCGGCGCGTCACCCCAAGGTGGATGTGAGAACCTTTACAGAAGTTGAACGAGTCGAAGGCTTTGTAGGCAACTTTAAGGTGCAATTGCGCGAAAAGTCGCGCTACGTGTACGCGGATCGCTGTAACGGCTGCGGCGACTGTACACAAGTCTGCCCCATCGAAGTCCCCAATTACTTTGAGATGAACCTTGCTCCCCGCAAGGCGGCTTATGTCCCGATGAGCCAGTCGGTCCCCCTGGTGTACAGCATCGATATGGACGCGTGTATCCATTGTTACAAGTGCGTCGAGGCGTGTGGTAAGCTGAATGCGATCGATTTCAGCATGGAAGACGAACTGGTTTGGGAGGACGTGGGCACGGTCATCGTCGCCACGGGCTATAGTCACTTTGACCCCAGCGTAATCCCAGAGTATGGCTACGGTCGTTTCCCCAACGTGATCACGGCCATGGAGATAGAGCGGCTGAACAACTCGGCCGGCCCCACCGCCGGGAACCTGGTGCGGCCCAGCGAGGGCGACAACCCCAAGCGGTTGGCCATCATCAACTGCGTGGGATCGCGTGACAAGCGCTTCAATCCGGGGTGTTCGAATTTTTGCTGCATGTATGCCATCAAGAACGCCGTGCTTTTGAAGCAAGCACATCCCGAGATGGACATCACCATTTACTATATGGATATCCGCACGCCTTCCAAGGGTTACGAAGAGTTTTACGACCGGGCGCGTGAGATGGGCGTGCACTTTATCCAGGGTCGCCCTAGCCTGATCACCGAAGACCCCGAGACGCACAACCTGTTTGTGCACGCTGAGGACATGGGGCTGGGGCGGGTGACCGAGTTCGAATACGACATGGTGATGCTCAACCAGGCGGCGGTCCCGCAGCCCGACGTCGCGCAGATGAGTTCGGTGCTGAACATCGCGCAGAGTCCGGGCGGGTGGTACATGGAGTATCACCCCAAGCTGCGTCCCATGGACAGCCCTACCGATGGGGTTTTCCTGGCCGGCGCGTGCCAGGGAGTTAAGGATATCCCGGCCAGCGTGGCCCAGGGATCGGCGGCGGCGGCGCGGGCCGGGCGTGTGCTCCACTCCGACGAGTGGGAGATCGAGCCGGTCGTGGCCGCGGTTTGGGACGACCGCTGCGTGAGCGCCGAAGGCAAAAAGTGCGGCGTTTGTGCAAAGGCCTGTCCCTATAACGCCATCGAGTACGAGCAGGGTAAACCGGCGCACGTCATCACCGCGATGTGCCACGGCTGCGGCGGCTGCGTGGCCGAGTGTCCCCACAACGCGATCACTCAGTTGCATTTTACCGATGCCCAGCTCTTGGCGCAGATACGTGCGCTCCTGGCCACCAGGCCGGAGGAAAAGATCCTGGCGTTCCGCTGCCACTGGTGCTCCTACGGCGGCGCTGACCTGGCTGGGACGAGCCACTTTGAGTACACGTCGAACGAGCGCGGCCTGCGCGTGATGTGCTCGGCGCGTATGGACAACGACTTTATCTACGAGGCCTTCCGTCTGGGAGCGGGGGCGGTGCTCTACTCGGGCTGTCACCCGCAAGACTGCCACTATATCACGGGGCAGCGTGTGGGGGCGCGTCGTGCTGAACGACTGCTCAAGACCTTTGGCAAATTAGGTATGACGCCGGGTCGTTTCCGCATCGAGTGGATCAGCGCGGCGGAGGGCGACAAGTACGCACGGGTGCTCAACGAAATGCAGGCGACTTTGGATTCCATCCCCCAGGAGACGTTGCTAGAGGAGATCGAACGCTTGCGTCCAGGAATGGCCAAGCGCGCTCGCCGCATGCGTGAAGCGCCGCAGGTAGAGGATGCGATCGCGTTTGCCGAGCGTCTCCAGGAAGCCATGATCGAGATCGAGGTGGCGGTATGAATCATAGCGAGAAAACCTCAGAGACCCTTGCTGATCAGGTGCGCGCAATTCCTGGCGGCGAGCACCTGGAGGTGTGCTACGCGTGCGGGACGTGTGTCAGCAAGTGCATGATTCAGCAAAAGTCTGATCCAGAGTTTAATCCACGCCGCCTGTTGCGCATGGTGATGATGGATTTGCGCGAGGAGGCGTTCAGCAGCCCGACGACCTGGTTGTGTTCGGCTTGCGACTTGTGTTACCCGGCCTGTCCACAGCAGATCCACATCTCGAGCGTCATAGGCGCGGTTAAGCAGTTGGCTGTTGAAGCCGGGTACGAGTCGCCGCTGGAGACGGTCTCGGTGGACGAGTCGGCCTGCTCCGGTTGTGGCATCTGCGTGATGGTCTGTCCCTACGAAGCGCCTTCCCTGGTGGAAAAGGAGATCGACGGTCAGATGGATCGCGTCTCTGCCGTGGACCCCAACAAGTGTATGGGCTGTGGTGTCTGCGTGGCGGCTTGTCCACTGGGAGCTATCGCCCGCGAGGGCGTCAGCAATCAGGAGATCGTAGCCCAGATCGATGTCCCGCGGCAGAAGAACGGCGCGCCTCGCCTGGTCACTTTTGTATGCGGCTGGTGTCTGCGTTCTGATGACGACGTGGCGCTGTTGGAGAGCTATCCCGACAACGTGCGTGTCATTGACATCCCCTGTACCGGTCGCATTGACCCCGAGATGGCGCTGATGGCGCTGCGTTCTGGCATTGACGGCGTGCTGGTTTGCGGCTGCAAGTCAGGTGAGTGCCATTACAAGCGCGGCACCGACGTCAGTTCTATCAAGATAGGATTGTTGGGGCATATGTTTGACCAGATGAACGTGCGGGACGGCCAGGTGCGGTTCGTGCAGATTGGCACGCAGGACCGCGGCCGCATTCGCAGTGAAGTAGACGCTATGCTCGAATCTCTGGTTGCCCGGAAGGAGGCACAATAGTGGCCGAAAAACCAAAGCTTGCATTCTATTGGGCCGCCAGTTGTGGTGGTTGCGAAATCACCGTCGCAGAGTTGGGTATGCGGCTGGTGGACGTTGGTGAATTGGTCGACATCGTCTTTTGGCCGTGTACGATGGATTTCAAGTACGAAGACGTCGAGGCGCTGGACGACCAGGAGATAGACGTTTGCTTTTTCAACGGCGGAATCCGCAACAGCGAGAATGAGCACCTGGCCAAACTGTTGCGACGAAAGTCCAAGCTGCTGGTCGCCTTTGGCTCGTGTGCCTGCGAGGGTTGTATCCCTGGCCTGGCCAATCTGTACGACGCGGAGTCCATCATGGAACGCGTCTACACCACCGTTCCGACGCTCGACGGCTCGCGTGGCACTTTTCCCGTGCCGTCGAACCAGGTGCCCGAGGGCGAGATTGAGATTCCGGTCTTTTACGACCGGCTCAAGACGCTGGCACAGACCGTGGACGTGGACTACTTTATGCCCGGCTGCCCGCCGGTGGTGGATCAGGTGTGGAACGTGTTCCAGGTCATCCTGAGCGGCCAGCTTCCGGCCAAGGGGGCCGTCGTCGGCGCCGATACCAAGACCAACTGCGACGTCTGTCTCCGTACAAAGGGGTCAAGCGGTGTGCGTATCAAGGAATTCAAGCGACCGCACGAGGTCGAAATCGACCCCGATCTGTGTTTCCTGGCTCAAGGTATCATTTGCTACGGTCCGGTGACGCGTGCTGGATGTGGCTTGCCCTGCATAAACGGGAACATGCCCTGCCGTGGTTGCTATGGCCCGCCTGACGGCGTCGTCGACCAGGGGGCCAAGCTGATCAGCGCCATCGGCGCGCTGGTTGACACCGACGAGCCGGAGAAACTCGGGGACATCATGGATTCGATCGTGGATTTGGTCGGCACGTGTTACCGCTTTGGCCTGGCCAACTCTGTCCTGAACGAATTAAAGTACAAACAGCTTCCACCGCACTAGGGATGGCGATATGAATAGAAAAGTAAGCATAGATCCGATAACGCGGCTCGAGGGGCATGGCCGTATTGACTTGTTTCTAAACGCGGATGGGGGGCTGGAAAAC